>JAATGB010000187.1 GCA_015654945.1 Lactobacillales bacterium
TACCGGGCATCTAACGTCTAGCCGTATTCAAAGCACCAATTTTCTGCAATTTCTTCTAACCTCATTTTTTTATTTTGTCGCAACGATCGCAACGAGCATGATTTCTTTGTATGTGGGGTTGAAAACCAAATCAAGTGTCACCACAATAGTAGCGGCCGTGATTATCAGTTTGCTGGTTAATGGAAATATTGGCTCCAGCGAAAATTCTCTTTCCAGAAGTTTCCTTACGATGGGTGTATTAACGCTCATCGGGATTGTTATCACTGTGATTAGCCTTAAAAATGTTTACCGTGAGAATGTTTAAAAAGAGCCAATGGTCAAATGTTGCAACGATTTATTTGAAAATTTGTTGCTTGTTGAGAGAATACTCAGGTACTTACATGTTAAGGCTGCCGCTTGTAGGTAAAGCGTGTTAGAATGAGTGGAGTACAAGTACTCATTTTAATTTTTTAGTAGCAGTAAATGAAACAGAGTTGGATCGAAATAATCAGAGCTGTAAGAGGGGAAAATATGAGAAATATTAAATTAACCATCGAGTATGATGGCAAGCGTTATCTTGGTTGGCAACGGCTGGGCGATTCTGATAATACTATTCAGGGGAAAATCGAGAGTGTTTTAACAAAAATGGTCGGTGAAGAAACTGAAATTATTGGCTCGGGTCGGACAGATGCCGGGACACATGCAAGAGGACAAGTGGCGAATTTCAAAACGAACGCGACTATGGATTTGACAAAAATGAGTGATTTCCTTAATCGGTATTTGCCACAGGATATTGTCATAAAATCAATCGGAGAGGCTTCTGAAAGATTTCATGCGCGGTATCATGCTACTGGGAAAAAGTACAGCTACTATGTGTGGAATGATGTAATTCCTTCTGCCTTTGAACGGAACTATAGCTTTCATTATCCTAAAGAGCTAGATCTGGATCGGATGAATGAAGCTTGTCAGATGCTAAAAGGAACACATGATTTTCTTGGTTTTTCTTCCCTTAAAAAAACAAAAAAATCGTCTATTCGAAAGATGACAGAGCTTTCGATTCAAAAAGAAGGAAGTCAACTTCATTTTACGTTTGTTGCGGATGGCTTCTTATATAATATGGTTCGGATTCTTATGGGAACCCTTTTAGAAATCGGTGCGGGAACCATGGAACTTACTGATATTGAAGAAATATTTACGACTAAAAGTAGAATGAATGCGGGGGAAACCGTGCCTTCTCATGGCCTTTTTCTTGACGAAGTGTATTATTAACGCAAAGGAGTTGTTTTATTTTTAACAGATGAAATAAAAATTAGCTAGAATTACGTAAACGGTCAGAGAGATAACTCAATAAGTTATCTCTCTGACCGTTTTTTAAAAGAAGAAATACATGACCGGAAAGTAAATAAAAAAATTTTAAATCAGCTAGTGGATGATGGAAAGAATATATATGTACGATGAGCTAACCACTACTGTTTATAAGTTATTGCGCTTTTTTTTCAATTTGATTGCTAGTTTGCTTGTTTTTATTCGATCGTAATTTCCTCTTTGGCAATTGGATCATCCAGACTGAAAAGTTTATCTGTAAAAGTAAATTCTACTGGTTTAGTTTCATCAGCAAATGTATACGGATAGGTTCCTTGTATTGTTGCTCCTGGATTAATATCTTTTTGAAGCAAGTCAAGCTTATCTTGAAGTGGTGAATCCATTGTAATTGCAAAATCTAAATCTTCCGTCGTTGAACCTGTATTTTGGCTGGCATTCATTAAACCCATAATCATTGTTTGGATATTTTGCGCTTCTTTCGAATTATTTGTTAAATCAAATAAAACATAGAATAGTGCTTTACCATCATAATCGGTTCCTTTTTGAAAACCGGTTATTTTAAGTACAGCATAAGGAACAGTAAGTGTGCGATTCTCATAACTGCCCTTTTCTTCTTTTCCTTCTTTCTTTGGTATAATGTATCTGCAATTACATATTATACAAAATTACCTTGGTCAGTGTTGCAAGCACAGACTGGGGTATTTTTTTACAAGAAGGCGGTATTTTTTATTGCTTTGTTTCACTTGTTAAGCGATAGTAACGGTATCTTGAAACGATTAAGTCCATAATGATTTGATAGATAAAAGAATGCGTTTGAATCCCTGATTGATGGGGGAAAATAATGGCATCGTTCACAAACGGTAAGTTAACCACTTCGGCATTGGCAGAAATCACAATAACGGTTGCTTTGGTTTGCGCAAAAATATTTTTCTTCGGTGTACCGGTTCGTAGCTGTTGTTTTTGTAAAAAATTTCCTGAATTGGAAAACACAATAATCAATGTATCTGCTGAGGCAGTGTGTAAAAATTCTTCCTGTTGGAGATCATTTTGAAAGGTTAAAATAAATTTACCAACGTAAGCTAATTTGTATTGAAAATCAATCGCTGCCGATTCAGAGAACATTAAACCAAAGGTCGCTACTTTTTGGTGATTGAGTAAGGCCAGAGCGACACGATCAATTGCATTGAGGTCGATGGCTTCTTTATAGGCGTTGATTGTGTCAATAATGGTGTCAATGTATGGTGTGACCCCACTTTTTTCAATAGATGATAAAATATTGGTGACATAGTTGAGCGAATTATCAAAACGGTTCTCAACAAAAGGAGCATTATCCTTTAAGTCTACATAGTCATCAAAGCCAAGCAGGCGCGCAAATTTCGACATGGTTGATTTTGAAACATTGCAGAGCGTAGCGATCTCGGAAATACTGGCGGAATGGATTAAATTGTAGTGATTTAAAAGCGTAAAAGCAATGTGATAATTTGTGGAATTGGTATTTTCATTATTAAGTAAAGTAATCAGGCGAACAATTAACAACCCCATCAGAATCATCTCCCTTCAAAATATGGTTTCCAAATTGCGAACTTTCCCAAGCTATCCTCAAATTACTGCTATAGTTAGCTGGTAAAACACCGCTTACAAAATAAAACAGCAAAAAAGGAGTGTCAGAATATGGCGAAAGATTACCGCAAGTTAGCAGAAGCAATTGTGACAAATGTTGGTGGCGAAGAAAATATTGTTAGTCTTTATCATTGTATCACAAGATTGCGATTTAAACTGCGTGATGAACAAGTCGCGAAAGCGAACAAGGATAAGATTAAAAATTTGCAAGGGGTTTTATCAGTTGTCGAGGCAAATGGGCAATATCAGGTTGTAATTGGGAACGAGGTAGCAGATGTTTATCAAACAATTATGAATCAGTATCAAATTAAAAGCGCTTTAGGCTCTGATAACGTAGAGGTTGCAGAACCAGAAGCGAAAGCAACAGGGAATGTTTTTATTCGCTTTTTCAATGTCTTGTCTTCGATTTTTAATCCGATTATTATCGCTTTAGCAGGTGCGGGAATGATCAAGGCGTTGTTGGTTGTGTTGACGACATACCATGTAATGTCTGCAGATGGCAGTACCTACAAAAT
The DNA here is from genome assembly GCA_015654945.1 of Lactobacillales bacterium. Lineage (GTDB taxonomy): Bacteria > Bacillota > Bacilli > Lactobacillales > Vagococcaceae > JAATGB01. The sequence goes on from JAATGB010000187.1 coordinate 3,438, forward strand.
ATTATCAGCTGCTGGTAATAGTGTATTTTACTTTTTACCGCTTTTTTTAGCAATTAGCGCAGCACGCGTGTTTCAGGCCAATCAATTTATTTCTTTAGCAATTGTGGCAGCGCTTTTGGAACCTAATTTAGTCGGTATGATTACAAAAAATGGTGTGACAGTTGATTTTTTAGGAATTCCAACGGTTTTAATGACGTATTCTAGCACTGTGATTCCGGCAATTGTCTCAATTTATGTTTATTCGAAATTGGAGAAATTATTAAAGAAATTTATTCCAAAAAGTATTGAAATTTTTGCTCTTTCCATGGTTGCTTTACTCATCATGGTTCCGTTGACTGTCATGGTTATTGGTCCAGTCGGTGTGATTCTTGGTGATGGTTTGGGAAATATGATGAATCTAATTAGCGCCAAAAGTGGTTTAGTTGCTGGATTGATTATAGGTGGTGGCTGGACATTCTTAGTGATGGTTGGAATTCATTGGGGTGTTGTGCCGATTATGATTAATAATTTATCCACATATGGCTATGATACCTTGCGTCCGATGATTGCCGCAGCAACGTTTGCAAGTGCTGGTGTGGCTTTAGGTGTCTTTTTAAGAAGTAAAAACAAACAAGTAAAAGGATTGGCTTTATCTTCTTTGATTCCGGCTTTACTTGGGGGGATTACAGAACCGATCGTGTATGGTTTGTCGGTTAAATATAAAAAACCCTTAATTACGCAAACCATTGTTGGGGCAGTTGTCGGTGCTTTTATGGGCGCTATGCATACGAAAGCGATTGTCTATGTTTTCCCAGCATTGACGACATTACCAGCTTTCTTTGGAGATACCTTTGTTGTCTATTGTATCGGCATCGCCGCTGCTTTTTTTGGCAGTGCACTGTTAACGTATATTCTAGGTCTCGGCGAAGTTGGCGAAGCAGAAAATCTGGTTATGGCCGATGCGAGTTTGCATATTAGTCTGCCTGTTGAAGGACAAGTTATTTCTTTAGATGACGTGGCGGATGAAGTGTTTTCTTCGAGAGCAATGGGACAAGGCGTGGCCGTTATTCCGACAAATGGCATTTTAAAAGCGCCTGTGGATGGAGTTGTTGCCGCCGTTTTTCCAACAGGTCATGCAATTGGTTTTAAGGCGAATGATGGTACCGAAATATTGATTCATATTGGAATTAATACAGTCGAATTAAATGGACAAGGCTTTACAATGAAGGGGACGATTGGTCAAACTGTTAAGAGAGGAGAAGTGATTGGCGAGTTTGATTTAGCCGCAATAAAGGCTGCCGGTTTTGATCCAACTACCATGTTGATTTTTACCACGGATTTGGCCGATAAAGAGCTGAAAATTGAAGATAAAACGGGCAATCATTATGAAGATTTTCTGCTTCAAACGGAGTTAGCAGGTGAACAAGCATGAGCGTTTTTCCAGAGGATTTTTTATGGGGTGGGGCAATCGCAGCAAATCAAGCAGAGGGTGCCTACTTAACCGATGGTAAAGGGCTAAGTGTTGCGGATATTTTGCCGGTTGGAAAAGAGCGTTTTGCAGGCTTGAAACTAGAAATTAGAGCAGGTGTTTTTTATCCTAGCCATGATGCGATTGATTTTTATCATACATACAAAGAGGATATTGCATTGTTGGCAGAATTGGGCTTAAAATGTTTTCGCACATCCATTGCATGGAGTCGTATGTTTCCGAATGGCGATGAGCAAGAGCCGAATGAAAAAGGACTGCAATTTTATGAAGAGATGTTTCAGACGCTACAATCTTATGGAATTGAACCGATCATCACGTTATCACATTTTGAAACGCCGCTTCATTTGGTAACTGCGTATGGTGGCTGGAAGAATAGAAAGCTCATTGACTTTTTTGCTCATTACTGTCAAGTGGTTTTTCAACGTTACCAAGGTTTAGTGACGCATTGGATGACGTTTAATGAAATTAACCACGCGCATACCTTGCCACTGCTTGCAGCTGGGATTATTCCAGACGAAACCAGTGAACGGACAAAATTACAGGATATTTATCAAGCGAGTCATCACATGTTTGTTGCCAGTGCCAAAGCCGTTTTGCTCGCTCATGAAATTGATCCAAATAATCAAGTGGGCTGTATGCTGTCTCTAAGTCCAATTTATCCGGCAACCTGTAAACCACAGGATGTTTTTGCTGCAAATGAGTTAAGAAGACGTTCTTTATTTTATAGTGATGTCCAAATCAGAGGGGCTTATCCAGCCTATTTCCAAAGAATTATTACAGAACAAAAGCTAAATCTGACAATTTTGGCAGAAGATTTGATAATTATCAAAAAAGGAACCTGTGATTATCTAGGCTTTAGTTTTTACCGCAGCTCTTTGCATGAGGCTGGCATGAAAATATTAGGCAATACAGGTGGTTTGCTTGGCAAAAAAAATCCCTATCTCGAAGAAACTCCTTGGGGCTGGCCAATTGATCCTTTAGCATTACGGTATGTTTGCAATGAATTGACCGATCGCTATCAAATTCCACTTTTCATTGTTGAAAATGGCATTGGACTTTATGATTCGATTAATAATAAGGGGGAAATTATTGATGAAAAGCGAATGGCGTATTTAAAAGAGCATGTTGAAATGATGGCGGAAGCAATCAAAGACGGCTGCCAGTTAATCGGGTATACGTGGTGGGGACCGCTTGATATTGTTTCTGCCGGAACAGGTGAAATGGAAAAACGCTATGGGTTTATTTATGTGGATAAACAAAATGACGGTAGTGGAACATTGAAACGGAGGAAGAAAGCGAGTTTTAACTATTATCAACAAATTATTGCATCAAATGGTCAAAATGTAACAGTACCTGATTTTAGTGAAAGCGGTGAAGTATAGTGAGTCAAAAGAGCTATTTCCCGAAAGGGTTTCTGTGGGGCGGCGCAATTGCTGCAAATCAAGCAGAAGGGGCATGGAATTTAGACGGAAAAGGCATGTCGGTTGCGGATGTTGCAATGTATAAGCCATCCTTGGATGTGAAAGACTATGTTAGTCAGTGGCATGTCAGCCCAGAGCAAATTGAAGAGGCAATGAAGTCGAATGATACGCGGCAATTTCCTAAGCGCCGAGGAGTTGATTTTTATCATCGTTACAAGGAAGATCTAGCTTTGTTTAGCGAGCTGGGATTAAAATCTTTGCGCATCTCTATTGCGTGGACACGACTTTATCCCCAAGGAACGGAAACAACACCGAATCAAGCAGGCATTGATTTTTATCAAAAATTATTTAAAGAAATGCGCCGTTTGAAGATTGAACCAATCGTGACACTGTCTCATTATGAGATGCCGTTATATCTTGTGAATCACTACGATGGCTGGGTTTCTCGAGAGTTAGTGACATTGTTTGTTCGGTATGCGAAAACGTGTTTTGAAAATTTTGGTAAGTATGTAAAATATTGGTTAACCTTTAATGAAATTGATAGTGTTTTCCGGCACCCGTTTACAACTGTTGGTGTCGTAGAAGAGAAATATCAGAGCAAAGAGGAAGCAGAAGCGGCTATTTATCAGGCATTGCATCACCAATTTGTTGCCAGTAGCTTAGCGACAAAATACGCACATGAAATGATCCCAGGAGCACAGGTTGGGTGTATGCTGACACGGACCTTGGCTTATCCTTTGACCGCAAATCCAGAAGATGTTTTGTTAGCACAGCGACACAACCGCGACAACTATTTTTATTCAGATGTTCAGGTATTTGGTGAGTATCCATTATTTATGAAAGCTTATTTAAAGGAAAAAAACATTCAGATTAAAAAAATCGAAGGAGACGATGCGATTCTTAAACAATATACGGTTGATTTTGTTTCGTTCAGCTACTATATGTCGATGATCAAAAGTGTCAATGAAGAGTCAATGGAAAAAGTCGGTGGGAATTTAATCACCAGTGTAAAAAACCCCTTTTTAGCGACAAGTGAGTGGGGCTGGCAGGTTGATCCTGTTGGGCTGAGAATTGCCTTAATTGATCTTTATGATCGGTATCGTTTGCCCTTATTTGTTGTCGAAAATGGGATTGGTTCCTTCGATACTTTAGAAAATGGATCCATTCATGATTCGTACCGAATTGATTATTTCAGCAAGCATTTTGAACAAATTAATCTTGCCTGCAAAGAGGGAGTTGAAATGCTTGGGTACACATCGTGGGGCTGTATGGACATTGTCAGTGCGTCGACTTCTCAAATGAGTAAGCGTTATGGCTTCATTTATGTTGATGCAGATGATTGGGGAAACGGAACCTATGATAGATTTAAAAAAGATTCGTTCTATTGGTACCAAAAAGTGATTGAAACAAATGGTGCCGAACTATAAAAGTTGCACATAGATTTGTGAATAGATGACAAAAGTTTGCTGAACAAGTGGTTTTTCAGCAAGCTTTTTTGCTCTTGACTGCGTATTAAATGCAAAAATGTGGTTTTCAGTTTCATTTCATTCGCTCCTTCCCCCTTTTTTGGTATAATAAAAAAGGATAAAGCTTAAGCAGAAAAAAGTGAAAGCAGGAAAATAGTAAATGGATAATCAAGAGA
>JAATGB010000134.1 GCA_015654945.1 Lactobacillales bacterium
ACGAGCTGTGGAACATCCCGGTAACCAGGCATCACATAATCTTCTTTTTCCATCACAAATTGACTTGCTAGTTGACTTGCTTCTTGCCCAGCAGTCGGCGCATAAAAGCCTAAACGTCCTTGCCGATTCAATGCAGTTGAACGTTGATCTAGTACGCGAGCCCAAACCATGCGACTCATTAATTCCACTAATTCTTCATCCGATAAAGCGGGAACAAGATCAGGGTCGGTAATTTTGCCATTTTCATCTAATATTTGAAGTGTTGGAAAATCTGCATGGACTTCTTTTAACTGTGCTTCAAAGTCAAGCGGACTAATTTTTTTCTTCGCCATTCTTATACAATCCTCTCTTTTAAAACAATATTGTTGTTTGTGTTACAAACAGAAGCAAAAACTGTATTAGTTTTTCTTTATTTACCTTTATAAATTACCACGCTTCTACCATGATTGCAAGTAATAACCATCACAAATCAGAAAAATCTTAAAATACTTCTAGAACTTACCAAATAAGGGAAAAGTGAAACGTTTCACTAACGAAGTATCCGTTTGCACCTTCTTTAAAAAAGGGAGCTATTTCTCTGTACTACATTGTTTTCCCAAAAAAGAGTATCTGTTATACAGAATAGCCAAATCTATTTTATGAAGTCGAATCAATCAGCATTTGATCCGCTCTTTGTTTTTCATGAAATTTACATTATTTTTTTACAATAGATGAAATTCCATTGAACCTAAAAAAAATTTTTTAACGTTTATTCCTACTTTTCTTTCTTATTCTTTTCAGATAGTGAAAAGAAGTACATGGTTAATTTACTAGCTTATTGAAAAATTTGTGTAAAAAAAAATTCTTCGAACTACTTTGAAAAAATTTGTCCCATTATTGATCTCTTCTTATTTTAGTAGCAAAAATTGAGGGGAAATCCTTGCACTTTTTATTATTTTTACTGAAAAATAGAACAAAATGAAGGCTGACTAGGATCACTCTTCATTTTGTTCTATTAAAAATTTTTATTAGCACTAAAATTCACGTTCTCTAAACACAAGTTGATAGATCTTCTTTGAAGCCTCTAATACAAGTAAGAATAGCCCCACAATTCCAAGCATCCATGGCCAATATTCTACTGGCAATGCAGTAAAATCAAACGCTGTTTTGATTGGACTAATCGCAATTACAATACCGACTGCAATCGCAAAAATACTAGAGCAGAAAACTAGCTTGCTTGCTCTGCTTTGAATGAACGCGATTTTTTTTGTCCGTAATAGCTGAACAACTAGAATTTGTGTTGTTAGCCCAATCACAAACCAGCCCGTTTGAAACAGCCCTTGATTGCTAAGCGTATTCGCACCAAAAACAAACCACATGACACCAAAGGTAATCAGGTCAAAAATACTGCTAAGCGGGCCAAACCAGAGCGTAAATTTCACTAAATTTTGTGTGGACCATTTTACTGGATAAGTCGTTTCTTCTTGGTCGACATTGTCCCAAGGAATCGTCAATTGTGCAACATCATAAATCAAATTTTGAATCAACAATTGAATGGACAACATTGGTAGAAACGGTAGAAAGGCACTCGCAACTAACACCGAAAAGACATTTCCAAAATTAGAGCTAATCGTAATTTTAATGTATTTCATCATGTTACTAAAGACTTTGCGTCCTTCAAGAGTTCCTGTTTCTAAAACTTGCAGACTTTTTTCCAATAAAATGATTGAGCTTGCCTCTTTCGTAATATCTGCGGCACTTTCAACAGAGATACCAATGTCAGCCTTCCTTAGTGCAGGAGCATCGTTAATACCGTCTCCCATGAAGCCAACTGTATGGCCCTTTTCTTGCAAAACTTGAATAATTTGCGCTTTTTGCATCGGATCTAATTTTGCAAATAAATTAATGGTTTCCACTTGAGCTTTTAGCTCTTCTTCCGCCATTTCCGCAATTTGCGCACCCGTTAAAACTTCGTCAACTTTTATTCCTACGTCCGCGCAAACTTTCCGCGCCACCAGTTCATTATCGCCCGTCAAAACCTTTACCGCTACATGATGTTCATGCAAAGATGCAATCGTGGTTTTAGCTGAACCCTTTGCCGGATCTAAAAAACCTACGAATCCAACCAAAATCATGTCTTTTTCATCTTTTGTCGTATAAATTGGCGTTGTATGAACATCTTTCTTATAGGCAACCGCTAGTACACGCATCCCATTACGATTCATTTTATGATTCAAGCTTCGCATGCTTTTCCGTAAATCCGCAGATAGCTCACGAATTTCGCCATTGATTTGCACGTGACTGCAAACCTCTTCCATTTCTTCAACCGCACCCTTTGTAATCATCCATTGGTGCTCATCCACTGTCATGGCAACAGTCAAACGTCTTCTTGAGAAATCAAATGGAATTTCATCAATTTTTTCTACTTTTTGAAAAGAATTTTCGTGATTGTTCGTTTCAAAATAGTTTAACACAGCATGATCCATCAGATTCTTCCAGCCTGTTTGATAGCGTGAATTTAAATAGGCAAAATTCAAAACTTCTTGATCTTCTTCTCCCAAAGGATTTACATGCTCCACTAAAACAACACGGTCTTCCGTAATCGTTCCAGTTTTATCAGTACACAAGACATCCATACTTCCAAGATTTTGGATCGCATTTAATTCCTTCACAATGACTTTTTTCTTTGATAGGGTTAACGCGCCCTTTGCCAAATTACTGGTCACGATCATGGGCAACATTTCTGGTGTAAGACCCACCGCAACCGCAATCGCAAAGAAAAATGCTTGCGTCCAATCGCCTTTGGTAATGCCGTTTAGTAAAAAGACAACAGGAAATAAAATCAGTACCATTCGTAATAATAATTTACTAACTTGACTCATGCCGTTATCAAAAGCCGTGTTGCCTCTTTTTTGTGTGGCATTTTGCGCAATATCACCAAAAAATGTTTGATAGCCGGTTTTTAAAATAATAGCCGTTCCTTGACCACTTAAAACATCTGTTCCCATAAAAACCAAGTCTTGCATGTCGATCGCTGTCGCTTCTTGATCACGGGTTATTTTAGCATCCACAAATTTTTCAACTGGCATCGACTCACCGGTTAAAGAAGATTGATTGATAAACAAATCTTTGGTCCAGATTAACACCGCATCCGCCGGTACCATATCTCCTGTTGACAAGGTCACAATATCTCCTGGTACGACTTCGTCCATCGGAATTTCAATCGTTACGCCATCTCTTGTAATCGCACACGTATTTTCAATCATTTCTTTTAACGCAAAGCTCGCTTTTTGCGAACGATATTCTTGGACAAATCGTAAAATTGCACTAAATAAAATCATGATGCCCATGACAAGTGCCGCTTCAAAATCCTTCGTTGCGATGGAAACAATCATCAACAAGGCTAACACGTAAACAAATGGATCTTCAAAAGCTTGGATTGCTAATAGATACCACGGTTTTGGCTTTTGCGTGGACACTTCGTTAGGACCAAATTCAGCGAGCCTTTTGGTAGCATCCTCAGTGGTTAATCCTTGTGTAGACGTCCGCAATTCCATCATGAGTTCACGCTCGGACAGAGAAGCAAGTTTTTTTAATTCAAGTTCTTTTTGATTGCTTTTAATTTGTATTTGTTTTATTAATTTTTTATTCATCTTTTTTTCCTCGCTTTCTTTTAAACAAGGAAGAAATAGTCACATTTTCATCAGAAAAGAGGAAAATGAAACCAAATTATCCCTTGCTTCTGCGGACTTCCTGGGTCACTTGCTTCTTTTTCGCTCATTATTGCTTTCATTTTCCTCACCTCTTTCTTTGAACTAAATTTAAATAAAAAATGCACCCTCAACGAAGAGAGCGCATCAAAAAATGCAAGCTATTTACTCATAAATAGATTATATCCCCACGTTGAGTTTTAGCACTATATGACGTAGATAACTATCTATCAGCTACATTAAGAAAAGCCTTAATCCGACAATTCCTGCTAACCCATACAGCTGTCTCTCGATAGTTGTAGGGCAGTAGCGTATTTCCATATAGGAGCCTCACCTAACAGAATCTTATTCAGTTTCACACTTAGTGTAGTGCTTTTTTTTATTTCTGTCAAGTTTCCTTTCAGAAATTTTCATTTTTGTTTTTCTTTTCTATTTTTCCGCCATTTTTGACTGATATAATGAAGCTTTTGTGCAAGTATTTGACTTTCTTCTTTGGTTAAGCGTGCAAAGTTGACCCGAATACTTGACCCATGGTTGCCAAATAGAAGATCTGGCGCAACAAAAATCTGCTCTTCTACTAGCTGTTCCATTTCCTTTTTACGGAGATTAATAAGTGTGCTTTGCAGCCAGATATAATAGCCACCGATTGGCTTATTAAACGTAAAATCTCCCGGTGCATATTTTGCTAAAGCTTGTTGGAAGAAAGTAGCACGCTGTGCAAGTTCTTTTCTTAACTCGTTAATTTTTTGATCATAGTGGGCGTCTTTCCACGCATAGCTCGCTAATACTTGGGGGAAAATACTGACACTCATGTCCATTTCCTTTCGAGCAGCCGCAATTTTTTTCAAAACGGCAACGGGCGCACAGAGCCACCCAATTTTAGTTGTTGAGCCCAATACTTTTGATAACGAACCGATCGAAAGCACAGTTTCGGGTGCTAGCTTCTTTAATGACGGTAAAATAGTCGTTTTAGGAAAAGAAAGCTGGTCAAAAACATCGTCTTCAACAATTGGAATCTGGTACTTCTGACAAAGTTTGATCAGTTCTTTCCTTCTGTTCAAAGACATAACCGTTCCCGTTGGATTTTGGTAGGTCGGATTGACTAAAACCATTTTGATCTTATGTCGTACAATCTCTCGTTCAAGTAACGAAACCTGCATTCCTGCCTCATCCAAGGGAATCCCATAAAGTCGAATCCCGGCCGCTTGAAAAATGGATAAGGAATAAAGAAAAGAAGGTTCTTCAATTGCGACCGCATCGCCTGCTTTTAGCAAGGTTTGGACAACGAGAAAAAGAGCTTGTTGGGCGCCAGAAGTAATCAGAATCTCTTTTGTATCAAGCTCAAATTCCATTGATTTTTTTAACTGTCGACTAATTTCTTGTTTAAGTGGCTGATAACCAAATTCGTCTTGGTGTTGTTCTTCACGTAAGAAATCCTTCCATGAGTGATTTGGCAGCTCAATCGCAGGAACGAGCGCAAGTGGTAATTCACCCGTATACGCATCAATTGAATGAACTGTCTGTTTTTGTAAAGCTTGTTGTAAATGCTCTTCATAAGTCAAAGTTTGTGAAAAATGAGCTTGTGAAAGATATTCATGCCAATTGACGCTTGCACCCGTATAAACTCCCCATTTGCCATCGTTTACGACCGTACCGCTCCCTTGCTTGCGAATCAGTAAACCCATTGAAACGAGCTCATCTAGCGCATGAACAACCGTTGATCGATTGACTTGAAAGGAGTGAGCCAATTTGCGTTCGGCAGGAATTTTTTCTCCCGGCAGCAACTCTCCTTGTTGGATATAGGTCATGATCAACTCCACAATACTGCGATAAACCGGCACTTTGTTTTCTTTTTTTAATTGCCACATATGTCTTGCCCCTCTTAAATTGGATGAGTTAAAAATAACCCAATTGGCTCTTTTTGTCAAAAGTTCTTTGCTCTATCATAGAATGAAAATAGATGGAGGCGGATAAAATGATCAAAAAAGTTGTAACGGTAGCGGGTTCCGATTCAAGTGGTGGCGCAGGAATTCAAGCTGATTTAAAAACCTTTGAAGAATATGGAACATTTGGTTTTACTGCGCTCACAAGTATTGTAACGATGGATCCAGATGAAGACTGGTCTCATACTGTTACCCCGATTGATCCTGAACTAGTTGAAAAACAATTAAAAACAATCTTTACCGGTGGTCCGGTAGATGCATTAAAAACCGGTATGCTCGGAACGATCGGCGCGATTGAACATGCACGTGCGTATATCGATCGTTATCAATTAAAAAATATCGTGAT
>JAATGB010000099.1 GCA_015654945.1 Lactobacillales bacterium
CCTAAAGCAACATCCAAAGCTAAAGAGCCGCTAGGAATTGTTGAAATTTGGGTATCTATTTTTTCACCTAATTTCATAATGGAACCTTTACCAAAGTTTTTTTCTATTTTTTTTAATGCAGCATCTAGTGCTATTTTACGATCATCTGCCACGTAATGAGCCTCCTTATTTATTCAGCGCTTTATTCACTATAATCATCATACTTTTTTTTGAGGAAAAAATCAAGGAAAACACGAACAAACATTCGGTTTATTTTGAAAAATCTTTACTAACTTGCTTTCGTAGAATATTTAGACCATTTTTAACCGCCATTTGCCGAATTGTCTGGCGCTCACGCGCAAAAGTATAGTGAAAGGTTTGACAATTTCCTGTCGGATCCGCTAAACCAATCCAGACTGTTCCAACTTCCTGACCTTCTAATGATTCAGGACCCGCAACACCCGTAAAAGAAAGTGCATAGTCGGTTTGAAATTTCTCTTTCACTCTTACCGCCATCTCTGCCGCGCATTCTTTACTAACGACTCCATATTTTTCGATTGTTTCAGTCGAAACGCCTAGTAGCTGATTTTTAATTTCTGAAGAATAGGTCACCATTCCTCCTGGGAACACCGCTGAAACGCCAGCTACATTGCCTAGCGTGCTTTGAAATAGTCCCGCAGTCAAACTTTCAGCGCTTGTAACCGTTACCTTGTGTGTCTTCAATAATTTTACAGTTTCTTCTTCTAACGAGTTATCATCCCCATATCCGTAGAAAAATTCACCTACTCTTTGTAAAATCGTCGCTTCCATCTCGTCTAATAGAACCTCTGGATCTTCCTGAAATGTTTGAGCAGTCAGACGCAATGTCACTTCATTTAATTTTGCATAAGGCGCAAGAGTTGGATTACTTTGCTCCTCAATAATATCCGCCAGTTTGGTGACTAATTGTGATTCTCCGATACCAAAAAAGCGTAAAACACGAGAAGTAAGTTTCCCATTAGATGGTGAAATCCGAGCTAAAATAGGTTTAACACATTGGTGAAACATCGGTTCTAGCTCCCATGGTGGTCCAGCTAATAAAATATAGTGTTGGGTGCCTTTTTTGTAAAAATACCCGACAGCTAGCCCATTGGGATTTTCAATAACTTCGCCATTTTCAATGGTCAACGCTTGGCGCAGATTATTTTCAGTCAGCTCCCGTCCGCTTCGTTTGACATATTCTGTCATTTTTTCAACTGCTGGCTGATAAAGTATTAATTTTTCTTGCACATGATTCGCGACTGCATCTTTGGTCAAATCATCATCTGTTGGTCCTAATCCGCCACATAGAATAATCAATTCACTCCGCTCATCCGCTAATTGCAATACTTCTTCCAATCTTTTGGGATTGTCACCGACAACTGTCTGAAAATAGACTTCAAATCCTAATTCTGCTAATTCTTTTGATAAAAAAGTGGCGTTTGTATTGACAATCTGTCCTAATAATAATTCTGTGCCTACCGAAATAAGTTCTGTTTTCATCTTTTTCCTTTCCTAATGACAAACTACGCATTAACGTTTTCTTTCTTTTTATTTTATCACATTTCGCAAAAAAACTTCTTGCTGAATAACAAGAAGTTTCACATTACATCGATCCTTTAAATACCTCTGAATTTTTCACAAAGTAATCCACTCCTGAATAAATCGTAAAGATCAAACAAGCATACAATAAAATTTGGTCAAACGGAATTCCAATACGCGCAAACGGAACATTGTTGAGAAAAAGAAAAATAATCGCAAACATTTGAGTCGCTGTTTTGATTTTCCCTGGCCAAGCGGCTGCCATGACTTCACCTTGTTCTTCGACTAAAATCAAGCGCAATCCGGTAACTGCCAACTCGCGACAAACAATAATAGCTGCTACCCAACCTGGAACTTTTCCTTGTGCTACGAGTAAGATAAATGCAGTCATGACTAACATTTTATCTGCTAACGGGTCCGCAAACTTGCCAAAATTGGTGACCAATCCTCGTGCTCGCGCAATTTTGCCATCCAGCCAATCCGTCAGACTTGCTAAAGCAAAAATAAGCGCGCCAACAAGCTGTACCACTGGCAATGTTGTACCGAGTATACTAAGCTGACCCCAGTCAAATGAACCACTCACAATCACGATAAAAATGGGAATCATGATAATCCGAATAACGGTCAATCTATTTGGTAAATTCAAAAAATCCTCTCCTTTTACTTACTCTTTATATTCAAGCGCTAAGCTAACATTTCGTTGGTAAACTTGGGTATTTTGCGAATTATAATTCAGATCTTCACCATTGATTTTGATGGACGCATTCAAAGAGGCACCTAGTACGATTTGGGTTTGGGCGGTCCCTTCTGGAAGAGACGTTTCGACTGTTTCTCCTGGCTGAAGTGTATGTTCATAGACATAGGCACCATTAACCATCACACCGACCCAACATGTACCATTTGTTCCTGTAAATGTTAATTTCGCAGGATTTTCAACATTTTTTACACTCATTGCGACATTTCGTCCATCATCGCTCGTGACCGACATCGTCATTTTTGAAGCGGCTTCTTTGGTTTCACTTGTTGCTGCTTCAGTAGATTGCGTCGTTTTAGAGGTTTCTTTTTTAGTTTCTTTCGCTTGCGAGCTTTTATCAACTTCTACCGTATCTGAACGATCAATCATGTTATTCCCAGCTTGTTGCTCCCATGTCACGTAAATGATAACCCCGACAATGGCGACTACTACAACGACTAGTAAGGCAAGCGGCAAGGAAGCCTGAGCTTTCCCCATAGCCGAACGACCTTCGGCACCATGTAGCGCTTGTCTGGAACCCTGAACTTCCTCATCGTCGATTTCTACTTCTGAACGTCCGTCATAGATGCGAATTAGTTTTTCACCATCCAAATTAACTGCCTCGGCATATTGACGAATAAAATTACGCACATAATAGGTCCCTGGCATCTCTTCATAGTTATCTTGTTCAATTGCTTCGAGATATCTTTTTTGGATTTTTGTTTTTTGTTGTAACTCCTCGATTGTTAAGCCTTTGGCGATTCTCGCTTCCTTTAATCGACCTCCTATTGATGCCACAAGTTCACCTTCTCTTTCTTTATTTCTCGTCGTTTGGGTACATATAAAATTTACTAATTGCTTCTTCTTTGATAAACTTTTGCGCAGCTTGTTGAATGTCTGCTAATTGAAGACTCTCTAAAATGGGCAAATGGTCAAATAGCGTAATTTCACCCGCTTGGTTTTGACTAAATTGATTCGCCATATACTCCAAGGAATTTAAAGAATGCAAGAAACTGCCAATCCGTTTTTTCTTCAGAAGCGCCACTTTTTCCTCGGTTAGTTCCGCACTGGTTTCATAGGAAGTTAGCATCTGGATAATCGCTTGGGCAAACTGTTCTGGCTGACTCGTATCGCTACTGATATCACCAAAGTAAAAATTACGTTCCATGTTAAGTTCATACCCAAAGCTATCGTCAATGATTCCTTCATCGTATAGCTGTAAATAATTTTGCGACGTATTTCCAAATAATAATTCTAATAATAACTGTAAAGCAAATTTATAGCGAACGGCTTCCGCACTATCGCTTGGTACCTCTGTTAAACCTTTGATCCCAATCACTGCTTTTGCGCGATTGACTGACATCTTGATTTGGCTTTCCTTCACAATGCTGGTTTCTTTGGGAAAACGACGTTCTATTTTTTGCGCTGGAGCGAAGGCTTTCTTTGCTTGATTTTCTCGAATAAAGGTCATCATGGCTTCTGGTTCAAGGTTTCCCACCACTAATAAGTGCATGTTACTTGGATGATAAAAAGTAGTGTAACAAAGATACAGATCTTCGGCAGTGATCTCAGCAATGCTGGCTTCTGTTCCTGCAATATCAATATGTAGCGGATGCTCTGGATACAAATTATTAATGATGCCAAAAAACAACCGCCAATTTGGATCATCTTGATACATTTGAATTTCTTGCCCAATAATTCCTTTTTCTTTCTCCACTGTTTCTTTCGTAAAATAAGGTTCTTGCACAAAATTGATTAGCGTTTCTAAATTTTTATAAACTTGCTCGGTACTAGAGAATAAATAGCTTGTATGTGTAAAGCTGGTAAACGCATTGGCGGAAGCTCCTTGTTTGCCAAAGGTCTGAAACACATCTCCCTCTTCTTTCTCAAACAATTTATGTTCTAAAAAGTGGGCAATTCCATCTGGAACATGGACAAATTCTGTTTGTCCCAAAGGAATAAATTCATTATCAATTGAGCCGTAATTCGTTGTAAACAGACCATAGGTTTTATGATAATCCGCTTTTGGCAGCAAGGTTACTTGCAATCCATTTGCAAGGGTTTCTTGATAAAACACTTCATTTAATTGGGCATATTCTTTCTTTTCCATACTAGTTACCAGCCCCTTCCATAAAGTAGACAGCTTGCATTTGGATCTTTCCTGCAACTTTCTTTACTGCCTGAATTGTCACTTGCTCCACTCTTTTTTGCCATTCTTCATCTGAAATAGCAGTTTCCGGTAATTGATTTTTCACGTATTCTTTTTCAACGACCGCAGCAGCGCTATCCAACGACATAAGATAATGATTTTTAAGCATCGCTTTTGTTTGAGTCAATTCTTCAGCTGTAATATTTCCTTGTTGTAAGCTTACGAGTTGCTCTTCTACTAACCGTAGTACTTTTTCACGATTTTTCCCTTCAATACCTGTTTGAACACTCATATAACCACGAAACGTATCCACTGAACTGGACGCATAATACGCCATACTTTCTTTTTCACGGACATTCATAAACAGTTTGGAATGCGGAAATCCTCCAAATAAACCATTAAAGACTACCAAAGGAAAATAATCTTCTTGATAATAATAAGTCGAAGTCGCATATCCAATATTTAGCTTCGATTGCACCACAGGCTGCACATCAATTTTTGTATGGCAAGTTTGTTTAACCGATTGATGGTAGAATAATGTCTTTTTATCCAAATCATTTCGTGCTGCCAATGGAAATTTTTCAAATAATGCCCGCAATTCTGTTTCTTCGACATCACCAATTACTAAAATGTCAACAAGATCATTTTTGATCATTTCATCATAATAGGTAGAAATACTTGCTGGCGTTTCCTTTTCCAAGTCCTCCAAGGTACCAAAACTAGGAACGCTTTGATCTGAGGAGTCCGAAAAATATAACTTCTGCAATTCAAGTGATGCATAGGTCTGTTTGTCATCAAAAATGGAAGCAATATACTCCTGCAGGTTTTGCTTTTCCCTAGTAAAAGTTTCCGCATCAAATCCTAGCTCTGAACGATTAGGCGCAAAAATAATTTCTTGTAAAAAAGCGACTGCTTTCGTTAAAATTGCCTGATCCAAAGAGATATACTGATCATCGACTACCGACAAACTAATCGAAAAGTAATGCCGATTCCCCTTCTTTGTAACTGTAATCCCAAAACTCGCTCCGTATAATTCGGCTAATGCTTCGCTCACTTTTACTTGATCCGAATAATTCAAACTATTGGTTTCCATTAAGCTCGATAATAATGCCCGCTTTGTAACGGTTTCTTTTTTTAAAGGAGTAGAAAAACGAATGCTAATTCGGGTTGTTTTATATTTTTTGGTTGGAATAATATGTAGATTGACTCCTGTCGTCAATTCTCTTTTCATAAACGTCGTTCCCTACTTTCATTTTCTTTATTTATCATAGTAAATAATGCGGTTTATTTCAACGTAGAATCCCGATACTAAACAAATATTTAATAAATACTCACTAAACTACAGTGTAGCATTTTTCGCCATTATTTAGAAATAAAAAATTAGAATTTTTTCGAATTTCTCGGATATAATTGAAATAAAGATACGTTCCTTGTTATTTCCTAAACCAGTACCAACCATCCAATCTGAATTTAGACCGATAGATACATGTTTCGTTAGATCACCACACCTATCTTTGACTCAAGCAATAAGTAGCTCGCTATCACTGAAGTCCACTATTTTTTATTTCCTTAACTACTAAATGTATCATAAAAATGCTCTCTTCTAAAAGCACCTGGCTAGACTATTTTTTCAAAACCAAATTTTCAACCAATCCAATTTTACTTTTCAAGCATTTTCATTTTGCATCCATACTATTAATCGCTTTAATTTTTTTCAGTCTATCAGCATTTTTAATCAATAAAAGAATTGACATGTGCACACATATGTATATAATAGATTCGTGGAGGTACCCCATGAAAACAAAATACGATCCAGAAAAATGCCGTGAAATGATTCAAGAAAGTATTGATATTGATTTTTTTCGTACGATTTGCGATCCTGTTCGTAGTAAGCTGCTCATTTTTTTAGCTAGTACTGGTGAGTTGTCTGTTGGCAAAATAGCCGAAAACTTCCCTCTGAATCGATCAGTAATATCTCGTCATTTGGACTATATGAACCGCTTTGGTGCTGTTCAACGACGAAAAGAAGGTCGCGAAGTTTATTATAAAGTTGATAAGAATTGTATCATCAATAAGTTTGACTCTGCTTCAACGAACATAAAAGCACTCCTAAACAATCTTTAGAGAGTGTTTACTTTTGGCCAACGCGTGCATTAGTGCGCACATATAATTATTTATAGAAGAAAGAAGGATTTTTAATGAATACACGTAACACTAAAAAATGGTGGATCTTAGGAACGGTTAGTCTAGCAGTATTTATGGCGATGTTAGATGTCACGATTGTCAATGTGGCACTCCCCGAGATTCAAAAAAGTTTTTCCGATAGCTTTGCCAATTTACAATGGGTACTAAATGCTTACACCTTGATCTACGCGGTTGCTTTATTGCCGATTTCTAAATTAGGCGATTTATTTGGTCGGAAAAGAATCTTTTTGGTGGGTCTATTGTTTTTCATGTTGGGCTCATTAGCAAGCGGATTAGCAAGCAGTAATATGTTATTGAATGTTTTTCGTGGGTTCCAAGGTATTGGTGGGGCAGCAATGATGTCGCTCTCTTTATCAATCGTGACTTCTTCTTTTCCGGCGAAACAAAGAGGACTCGCTTTAGGTATCTGGAGTAGTGCTGTCGGTTTAGCCGTTTCGGGTGGTCCTCTTATTGGCGGTATTTTAGTTGATTCTTTCGGTTGGCGCTCCATTTTTCTAATCAATCTACCTGTTGGTATTCTCGCTTTCATTTTAGGAGTGCTATTCATTCAAGAAAATAGTAAAATACAGACTGGAAAATTGGATTTTGGGGGATTATTTTTCAGCACCCTAATGATCTTCAGCACAATTTTTGCGCTCATTCAAAAAGAAACTCATAATGATTATTCTTGGACTAATTGGCGGATACTTTTGTTGTTTGGAAGCGCCATTGTTTCCTTGATTTTCTTCATTCTTATCGAACAAAAGAGCAAAGATCCAATGATTGATCTAAAAATTTTCAAATCTAGATCCTTTGTTGGTGCAAACATTGCTGCTTTTGTTCTAGGTGCAGGCATATACGGTGGTTTCTCCTATCTTTCTATTCTATTGCAAAGTTATATGGGCTACACAGCTTTTGAAACTGGTCTTAGACTTTTAGTAATCAGTGTTTTTACATTAGTACTTGGACCAATTACCGGCATTATTTCTGGAAAGATCGGGAATCGTTGGTTGATCAGCATTGCTCTTTTAATCGGCATGGGTGGTATTTTGACCATCAATCAGATGCTTCACGTGCCATTCAAATGGAGCTACTTGCTACCAGGTTTTATTCTTTTAGGAATCAGCAACGCTTTAGTCAATCCGCCGATATCAAATGCTGCTATGAGTTCCGTTTCCGAAGAACAGATTGGTATGGCTTCTGGTATATTAAATGTCTTTCGTCAAGTGGGCATCTCGTTTGGTGTCGTGATGCTAGGTATCAGTATAACGAATGGTTACTACGATAGTTTGAATAAAAACTTGGCTAACATCACCCAACTACCAGTATCCTTTAAAGAACAATTGACGGCTTTGTTGCAGAAAGCTGGTCCATTTGCTGGACGTCAAATTTTCGAAAGCTCTCAAGCCAAGGCTTACCAAAAATTGCCGATTTTTGATCAAATCAAAAAAACGGTCTTCCTCGCCTATAACCAAGGTATGAAAAGTTCTATGCTCCTAATTGCCGCCTTATTACTAATCGGGGTTCTCTCTAGTTTTGTCTTGATTAGAGATAAAAAAATGAAATAGGATACAAAAAAAACGGATGAATCAGCCACTTTTCCCGTCCTAAAGCCTATTTAAAATAGCCGACTACACTAGGTGAAGCGTGAGTGCTGCCACCTTAGTTTGAAACTTGTAACAGAACTATAGCGAGTAACTAGAAACAACAAAAGGAAAAACGCTATTCCTTTATAGTAGTAATTGGATTTTTTTACAATTGAATTAGGAGCTACATTTAATATTGAGCTTAGAAATTGAACTGTAGCGGTACGAATTCCATCAAAAATAGAGACTAGCCGTTCCATTAGTCTCTATTTTTTGATAGTACTTTATAAAAATTTCATTCTTAATGTGGATCTTGAATTCGTTTGAACATTTTTTCCATATCCTGATTTGTAAAGCGAATCAGCACTGGACGACCGTGTGGACAGTTAAATGGATTTTCACACTTTTTCAAATCCTGCAGCAATTGTCTCGCTTGTCGATCATCTAAATGATGATTGGCTTTGATCGAACGCTTGCAGCTCATCATAATAGCGGTTGCTTCTCTAAATTTTGCCACATTGACTTTCCCAGTGGTCAAGAACATATCTACCATTTCACGAATGACTTGTTCTTCTTCCCCTTTCGGGTACCAGGTTGGGTGAGCCCGTACAATAAAGCTGTTTTGACCAAAGCTTTCCAAATAAATGCCGACTTCTTGTAAGACTTGACTATTTTCTTTGATCAGCAATGCATCATTGTTCGGATAGTCAAGTACAATTGGCACCAACAACTCTTGTAAGTCTGCGGTCACTTCACCGATTTGGCGGCGAAAGAACTCATATTTAATCCGCTCTTGCGCTGCATGCTGATCAATAATATAGAGACCTTCTTCGCTTTGCGCAAATAAATAGGTACCATGCATTTGACCAAAATATTCTAATTCAGGAAAACGTTGCGTATTTTTCTCCTGCAGCATTTTTTCCGCTAAACTATTCATCTCTTGAACTGCGAGGTCTGGATGATCAGGAAACTCTTCTATCATAGAAAGCGATTCTTTTTTTCCATGAATAACCGCCTGCGGTTCTTCTCTGTCTTCAACTGTTGATTCTCGTGTTTTTTTTAATAAATAGTGATCTTTTCGTGGCACCCAATCCGACATATCGAAGTCATCTTCTGAGACAACAAATGGTTGGGTCGCTTCATCTGCTGCAAGAGTTGTTTCTGATTGCCTTTCGGGTACGTAGAAATGACCCTTTTGCGCATCATAAGCCAATTTCCCATCTTTCTCAACCATTCTTTCATCATTACCATTAAGTTCAGGATCTTCAAGCGGAATGCGGATTTGTTCCACTGTAACCCTTTCAATTTGTTTCTTTTTAAAACCTAAGTTAGCAGCAGCATTCGGAATTAATTGTTGTTCGGCTAAAGCTTCTTGAATTCCTGCGGTTAAAATACCCATTAATTCTTTTTCTTTACTCAACCGCACCTCTTGTTTCGTCGGATGAACATTAACATCCACAAGAAGCGGATCCATCGTAATTTCGATAATCGCTAACGGATATCTTCCGACCATTAATTTTGAACCATAGCCGGCAATAATCGCTTTGTTTAGCAAATAATTCTTGATATAGCGTCCATTAATAATAATCGATAAATAATTGCGACTCGCTCGTGTCAATTCGGGCAAAGAAACAAACCCATTTACGTGAAAATCCAAATCAGCTTTTTCAACTAAAAGCATTTTTTTCGCTGTGCTAATTCCGTAAATTCCCGCAATGGTTTGTTTTAAATCACCATTGCCAATGGTCGTTAACATCTTGTTTCCCTCATGAACCAAACGAAACGCAATCTTCGGATGACTCATCGCCAAACGATTAATAATATCCCCAATGTTCGCTAATTCTGTTTGGATCGATTTCACATATTTTAACCGAGCCGGTGTGTTATAAAATAGGTTTTCTACCGTAATTTTAGTGCCTTTTCTCAAAGAATGCGGTCTGTTTTCTTGCACTTTCCCACCGACTAATTTCAGGTAAGAGCCAACTTCCGCCCCAGTCGAGGTTTCAATGGTTAATTCAGAAACAGAGGCAATACTTGGTAAGGCTTCACCTCTAAAGCCCAATGTTCGAATTCGAAAAAGATCATCTCGCGAATGGATTTTACTGGTGGCGTGCCGCTTAAAAGCATTTAAAACATCCTCAGAGGCAATGCCTTCACCGTTATCAATAACTTCAATTTTCTTCAAGCCCGCTTCTTCAATAAAAATTTCAATTTGGGTACTCCCTGCATCCATCGCATTTTCAACCAATTCTTTGACAACAGAGGCTGGCCGTTCAACGACTTCACCTGCAGCAATTTGATTCGCCAACATTTCAGATAGTTCTTGAATTTTTCCCACAGTGCCACTTCCTCTCTTACTCTTTAAATTCGTTTTTGCAAGTCATAGAGCGCATTGAGCGCATCCATCGGGGTCATTTCGAGTAAATTCATTTTTTTAACTGTTTCAATCACACTCAGCTCTTCTGTCGAAACTTCGGTAAATAGCGATAATTGAGCCGTGTCAGTCGTCTCGATAGGTTTTACGGATGATTTTCCACCTTGTTTTTCATTTTCAAGAGCCGCTAAAATTGTTGAGGCCCGCTCTAATAGCTCTGTTGGCAAACCAGCAAGTTTGGCGACGTGGATTCCATAGCTTTTATCTGCTGGTCCAGTCATCATCTTATGCAGAAAAACCACTTCACCATTTTTTTCGACTGCCCCAACGTGGATATTGGTTAATTCAGGCAGACTTTCATCCAAAACGGTTAATTCATGATAATGGGTAGAAAAAAGCGTCTTCGCATGAACTCGTTTATGAATATATTCAATAATCGCTTCAGCAAGCGCCATACCATCATAGGTAGCGGTACCTCGCCCAATTTCATCAAACAGAATCAAACTATTAGGTGTCGCATGACGTAGCGCTTGATTTGCTTCCATCATTTCGACCATAAACGTACTTTGTCCTGAAATTAAATCATCTGAAGCCCCGATCCTGGTAAAAATTTGGTCAAAAATCGGTAACTCTGCTGATTCTGCAGGCACAAAGCAGCCAATCTGTGCCATCACGACTGTCAAAGCAAGCTGACGCATATACGTACTTTTCCCTGACATATTCGGCCCTGTAATTAACAAAATATTCGTTTTGGTATCCATTTTGACACTATTGGGAATATATTCTTGATTCCCCATCACTTTTTCAACAACTGGATGGCGTCCTTCTTTTAAAAACAATTCATGGCTATTCGCTTTTAAGACAGGACGGACATACTGGTAGCGTTCGCTAACGATCGCAAAACTGCTTAGCACATCAATTGCCGCCACTGATTTAGCCAATAATTGTAGGCGCCCAATCGCGGCTTTAATCTTTTCACGCACCTCTAAGAATAACTGATATTCTAAAGTTTGTGATTTTTCTTCCGCTTCTAGAATCCGGCTTTCCATTTCCTTCAGCTCGGGAGTAACAAATCTTTCCGCGTTGGCTAAGGTTTGCTTGCGTTCATATTTTCCTTCAGGCAAGGTTGCCAAATTACTTTTTGTAATTTCAATAAAATAACCAAAAACACGATTAAAACCAATTTTTAAATTTTTAATGCCGGTTGCTTGCCGCTCTTTTGTTTCTAGCTCTGCTAGCCATTGCTTTCCATGTGTCATCGCATCACGGTATTCGTCTAATTGAGCATGGTATCCGTCCTTGATAATATTCCCTTCTGTAATCGAAAGTGGCGGCTCCTCTTGAACTGCCGTTTCAATCAGCTCAACCACATCGGACACAGGATCCATATCTACTAATAGCCGGTTCCATTCTCCTTGATTAATTCCTTCAATAATTTGCAAAATTCGGGGAACTTGCTTCAATGAAGTTTTTAATTGTATCAGATCGCGCCCGTTGACTGTGCCAAAAGCGACGCGCCCTGCTAATCTTTCTAAATCATAGACTTTTTTTAAAACTTCTTGTAAATCAGCTCGTTCAAAAAAAGCTTGCAGGAGACTTTCTACCATAGCTTGTCGTTCTTCGATCTGTTTTTCTTTCATCAACGGTCGATCTAACCACTGCTTGAGCAAGCGTCCGCCCATTGCAGTATTGGTTTCGTCCAATAACCATAGAAGCGTTCCTTGTTTCTTTCCCGTTCGAATCGATTGAGTCAATTCTAAATTAAACTTGGAATAATGATCCATTTTTAAATAATTTGCTGGTTCATAGCCAACTGCTTGTTGGATATGCGCCAAACCTCGTTTTTGCGTCACACTTAGATAGGAAAGCAGCTTTTGTACCACTTCTTTTTCGAGCTCTTCTGCTAGATTTTGAGTCAAAAATTGATTTTCTGCATTTTCGATTTTTTCTTCTTGCTGTGAGAAAATCAAGCCCAATCGTTGTGTTAGCAGCTCTTGCAGCGTTTCGGGGATGTCCGTTCCCAAAACCATTTCCTTTGTTTGTAGACTCGCACATTCGTTGAGCACACTTTCTGCATCCTGTAAAATCGTTGTTTTTAATTCACCCGTACTTAGATCGACATAGGCAAATCCGTATCGCCCTTCGTCCATAATGATTGCGGTTAAATAATTATTTTCCTTTGAATCCATTCCTTTTGCTTCCATTACGGTACCTGGTGTAACAAGCTGGATAACCTCACGCTTGACCATTCCTTGCGTCGTTTTTGGGTCTTCCACTTGTTCGCAAATCGCAACTTTGTAGCCCTTCTCAATCAGTGTATCGATGTATCCTTGAACAGCATGATGCGGTACACCACACATGGGGATTGGGTCATCGGCATTTCGATTGCGACTGGTTAGCGTTAATTCTAATAGTTGTGATGCATTAATCGCATCTTCATAAAACATTTCATAGAAATCACCTAATCGATAAAACAAAAAAGCATCTTTATATTGTTTTTTTATGTTTAAGTATTGCTCCATCATTGGCGTATTTTTCGTTTTTTGTGGCACTGATTTTCACTTCCTTACTCATCCTCGTCAACACTATTTTCATTTTTGCCATTGTGTTGACTCTTGTTTTCAAGTTCTTGATTGACTTTTTCTTCGATTGTGTTAGTTACATGCTGCAATAGGTCATTTGCTTCGATCAAACGTTCGCGATAAGAAACCACTAAGGGATGCTCGTCAAACTGTTTGGTTAATTCATCGGCTTTTCTCAACGCTATTCTTTCTGCTTCTGGTTTGCCATAATGGGCAAATTTGACGGCATCTTGTTGGAACTGTTTAATTTCTTCAGTTAACTCGTGTAAACCGGGATGATCCTTGACTTTTTCTTCAATTTGCTGATACGAACGAATCACTTCATTTTCGTTTAAAAGGCGTAATAACCGCTGCAATGCCTCCTGCATTTCTGGTTCTAAAGAAAATTTCGGTTCACGGTTCATCATAGGTGTTTGCCTCCTCTAGCTTTCAAAAGGATGATCTTCACTAATTGATTGATAGGTAATTTTTTTCGTCATACCTGTCTGTGGATCCAAG
>JAATGB010000116.1 GCA_015654945.1 Lactobacillales bacterium
GTTTCAGTTGTTTCAGTTAGTCCATTCGTTTCGTCTGCTTTTGTTGTTTCGGTTGTTTCGATTTCAGTTGTTTCGGTCGTTTCACTTGCGCTGATCATTTTCGTTATTTCCGTTGTTCCAGCAACTCCTGTTGTGTCCGTTGTCTTAAGTGTTCCGGCCGTTTCATCTGTTCCAGTTGTTCCGCTTGTACCTGTTGTTTCGTCCGCAAAATTTATAAAAATCCGGTAATTTAAGCCAGCGACAATCATTCCTATTATTAACAGCGACGTTAATAATAAGCTCTTTTTTTTTTTCATGACTTATTGCCCCTTCAATTTATTTTTCATAGTTTGATACCCCTTCAGTTTGTCCCTAATTTTACCATGTTTTTTTATAACAATCAATTATAAGGAATGATAATTAAAAAAGCGAAAAGTCTTCAAAATGCACTACTTTACAAACGACAATTTAAATAACTAGCTAGTTGAGCTGAATAAATATATATTCAAAAATAGATGTTTTAATAAACAAATTCACAAAAAATCTGTGCAAAAAAAAAGAAGTAGGAAATCCTACCTCTTTCACTCATTCATTTTTTTTATGCTTTGCCAGTAGAGCCGAACCATTCAATTCTTTCTTTAACTAATTCCGTGATTGCAGTAAAGCCTGGTGCTAATAATTTACGAGGGTCAAAACCTTTTCCTTGTTGGTCTTTTCCTTCTTCAATATATTTACGTGTCGCTGCGGCAAATACTTCTTGACATTCTGTATTTACATTGATTTTGGATACACCTAATGAAATAGCTTTTTGAACTTGTTCCACAGGAATTCCAGAGCCACCATGTAGGACTAATGGAAGTTTTCCGCCAGTAATATCCGCAATTGCAGATAAAGTTTCAAAGCTTAAGCCAGTCCAGTTTTCTGGGTAAGAGCCATGAATATTTCCAATTCCAGCTGCCAAGAAATCGATTCCTAGATCCGCAATTGTTTTGCATTCTTTAGGATCTGCTAATTCACCAGAACCAATAATACCATCTTCTTCTCCACCAATACTGCCGACTTCACATTCTACAGAAACACCTTTAGCATGCGCTTTTGCAACAACATCTTTGGCTTTTGCTAAGTTTTCTTCAAATGGTAAATGAGAACCATCAAACATTACCGAAGTATAGCCTAATTCGATACATTTTAATGCATCTTCGTATTCACCATGATCCAAATGTAAAGCAACTGGAACCGTGATTCCCATTGAATCAATTAAATCTTTCACAATATCTAAACACACTTGGTAGCCACCCATGTACTTAGCTGCGCCCATTGAAGTTTGGATAATAACAGGTGATTTCGCTTCTTCTGCACCTTGTAAAATTGCTTTTGTCCACTCTAAGTTGTTTGTGTTAAAAGCGCCCACACCATATTTTCCTTCACGTGCTTTGTTTAACATTTCTGTTGCTGATACTAATGGCATAATAAAATTCCTCCTATTGGAAATCTTTTTTGTTAAGTTATCCTTAACTAACATCCTCATTCTACCAAATTTTCATGTAAATTTCCACTAAAATCACGGAAAACCAAAATCCCTTTTCTTGCTTACCACGTTATTCAGTAAAATCCATCTCAATGCGCGAACCCTTTATAAAAAAAACTTTATAAAATGGCGGAACATCCCTTCGTTATCGCCAAGTTTGTCGGTTCAAATTTATCTTGTTGTTTCGTCATGCCAAGCGAAACACAATTGCCTCATAGGCTCGTAGCCGGAGCTTTTCTAAATGTAAGGATGAATCTTCATAGTTACTTAAAAGAATGGCTTGGGCTTGCCGCTCTGGATCACGATAAATCGTTTCTTTTTGATAAAAATTTGCAACAACCAGCCACATCTCGCCTTGATAGCTTCGTTCATAAACATATAAAGCGGGATCTTCAGGCAAAATTTCTCGGTAGGTTCCCCAAACAACTAAGGGCTGCGTTTTTCGCAAATGAATTAGTTGTTGATAGTGATAGAAAAGTGATTTCGGATTGGCGAGCGCAGTGGCAACATTCAGCTTTAAAAAGTCCGGATGCAAAGGTAACCAAGGCTTTCCTGTTGTAAAACCACCTTGATTCGTTGCATCCCACGGAAGCGGTCGTCTGGCATTATCCCGTCCTTTTTGATTGATAGAAGTGATAATTTCTTGAATAGTGTACCCTTTTTGCAATCGTTCTTGATACATATTGAAAGTTTCAATATCGTCGGCCTCTTCAATTGATCGAATGGGCGTATTGATCAGACCGATTTCTTCTCCTTGATAAATATAAGGAGTACCTTTTAAAAGATGTAAAATGGTTGCCAGCATTTTACCACTGCGTTCTCTATACATTTCTGAATCATTTCCCCAACGAGAAATAATTCGCGGAAGATCATGATTGTTCCAAAATAAGCTATTCCAGCCTTCATTACCTAAAGAATTTTGCCACTTACTAAAAACAGCTTTTAATTTTAGAAAATCCAAGGCTTGGACATCCCATTTTTCTCGACCAGGAATCTCGTCTAATCCGATGTGCTCAAATTGAAATACCATCGAAAGTTCATTGCGCTTCGGATCTGAATATAATTTAGCAATTTCCGGTGTGGCTCCCCACGTTTCCCCGACTGTCAGTACATCATAGTGACCGAACGTTTCCTGATTCATCTTTTGTAAATATGCGTGTAAGTTAGGGCCATTTCCAGTAATTTTTTGATCAGGTACTTTTCCAATTAAGTCAATCACATCCATTCGAAAGCCCCCGATACCTTTTTCTAGCCAAAAATTCATCATTTGCCAAATCTCCTGTTGAACAAGCGGGTTACTCCAGTTTAAATCTGGTTGTCGTTGGCTAAAAAGATGGAGATAGTATTGATTAGTCACTGGATCTAGTTGCCACGCAGAACCACCAAATGTCGAAAGCAAATCATTGGGCGCTTGCCCGTCAACTGGATCTCGCCAAATGTAATAGTCGCGGTATGGATTCTCTTGGCTTTTCCTTGCTTCCACAAACCATTGATGCTCATCAGAAGTATGATTTACAACTAAATCCATTATGATGCGGATCTTTCTTTTTTTAGCTGCTGTAATTAACGCGTCCATCTCCGCCATTGTCCCAAATTCGGTCATGATACTTTGATAATCGCTGATGTCATAGCCATTATCATCATTGGGTGACTGATAAACTGGGCTCAGCCAAATCGCATCAATCCCCAATTTTTCTAAATAATCCAAACGCTGGATAATTCCTTGTAAGTCCCCTATCCCATCTCCATTACTATCTTGAAAACTACGTGGATAGATTTGATAGACGACCGATTGCTGCCACCATTTTTTTTGAACCATTTTATTTTCCCTTTCTACAGTAACCAATTTCCTTTGCTCTATTTCTTTTGCAAAATTTGTTGTTGAATTTTGGTTTCTAATTTTTTTTCTTTCCCATATAATTGAATCGTTAACGGTTGCCCTGCTAGCAATTCGATAGTGACTTCTGTTTCACTAACTGTAATCTGAATCAATCGTTCACGATACGTAATTTTAAAACTGTATCCTTGCCAATTTTGCGGGCAAAATGGTGCAAAACTCACGTGTGAATCGAAGGTTCTCATTCCAGCAAACCCTTGGGCAATCGCTAACCAACTACCGCTCATTGATGTAATATGCAGGCCATCTTCGGTATCATTATTATAATTATCCAAATCCAATCGAGCCGTTCGACTATACAGCTCAACGGCTTTTTCTTCCAATCCCAATTCTGCCGCTAAAATCGCATGCACGCAGGGCGACAAAGAAGATTCATGGACGGTCAACGGTTCATAAAAATCAAAGTTCCGCTGCTTTTCTTCTTTGGTAAATCGATTGCTAAAGTAGTAGATTCCTTGTAAAACATCCGCCTGTTTAATAAAACAGGAACGCAAGATTTTATCCCACGACCAGTGTTGATTCAACGGCCGTTCTGTCGTTGCTAACGTAGTGGCTGCACGCAAGTCTTTGTCTAAAAATGTATCGTGTTGGACAAAAATACCCAATTCATGATCCTCTGGTAAATACATCTTGGCAATAATTTCTTGCCAATTAGCTTGTTCCGCTGAGTTTACCGCCAGTTTTTCTTTTTGTTCAGGTGCCACTTGCGCAAGTGTTTCCAAGGTATATTCCAAAACCCAACGAGCAATATAATTCGTGTACCAGTTATTGTTACTATTATTTTCGTATTCATTTGGACCCGTAACTCCATGAATCATATAGACCTGTTTGTGCTTAGAATAGTGCACCCGATCCGCCCAAAAGCGTGCAATCGCAACTAACACTTCACTTCCTTCATTTAAACGATAGGTTTCATCCCCGGTGTAATTTGTATAATTATAAATTGCATAAGCGATCGAACCATTACGATGAATTTCTTCAAAGGTAATTTCCCATTCATTGTGGCATTCAATCCCAGTAAAAGTAACCATGGGATAAAGCGCGCCCTTTAGTCCTTGTTGCTGCGCATTGTGAAAAGCTCCTGATAATTGCTGGTAGCGATACTTTAATAATTGCTTCGTCACCTCTTGTCCTGCAACTGAAAGATACATCGGAATGATGTACGCTTCGGTATCCCAATAGGTAGCGCCACCATATTTTTCACCCGTGAAGCCCTTTGGACCGATATTTAACCGCGTATCCTCACCATAATAGGTGGAAAATAGCTGAAAAATATTATATCGAATTCCTTGTTGCGCTTCGTTATCGCCAATAATCGTAACATCCGCTTGATGCCAACGCTTGGCCCAAGCAGCCGTTTGTTGCTCAAAATGCAGCTGCCATCCCTGCTGCTTTGCTGCTATGACTAATTGTTCCGCTTTCGCTGCTTGTTCTCGTGTCGCGACGTCGCGGCTTGTGACGACCGCTACATATTTTACTAGTGTTGCCTTGTCGCCTTGGTTTAAAAGAAAGCGCAGTTCTTCTTCTACTAGCAGATGATTCTCTGTTTTCAAACTCTCTTGCACACGATTGGCTTGGTTGGCCATCATCGTTGTGACTGTAAATTGCTCAATTTCAAAATCATTAGGGATGGTTTCGACAGTCAGTCCGCTACATTCTCCAAGGATACGTGCTTTCTCTGTCCAAAATACTTCTTCATAATTACTATCTTCATTTGTCACATTCCCCTCAATTTTGGGAACCATTTGAACATCTGCATTTCCGCGCAAAACTTCTGCTTCTACTTTAATAAAAGCGAGTTCTTTTTTTACAATACTGACAAATCGCTGAAACCGAAATTTCACCTCTGCCTTTTCGCTGCATGCCGTAAATTCTCTGGTCAACACGCCATTACGCATATCCAATTCCACATAGAAATCTTTGATCGCTTGTTGGGACAAATCGACTGCTTTTCCGTCAATGTATAAATCAATCCCGATAAAATTCGTGGCATTAATTACTTTACCAAAATATTCAGGGTACCCGTTCTTCCACCAGCCTACTCTCGTTTTATCAGGATACCAAACACCTGCAAGGTAAGTTCCTTGGTGCTGATCCCCCGAATATTTTTCTTCAAAATTGCCGCGCATTCCCATATAACCATTGCCAATTGAAGTCAAGCTTTCCTGTAATCGACGATCTTCATGCATTAATTGATGTGTTGTAATTTTCCATGGATCAATTTCAAACAGCCTTTTTGTCATCCTTTATTCCTCCTACTTGCACGACTCGTTTTAGCTGAGCGTCTTCTCTAAATCTTGTGACCAAAAAAGTTGCAATTAGCATTAGCACCATCCCAGCAGATTGAAGCGTAAGGATTATCGTGCTATCTTGGGTAAACCAGCCTGTCATAAAGCCAAGTAGCGTACCCATTCCGAAAGCATTTACGATCAGGTTTAACGCCTCTTTAAAGGTTCCAATCGACGAAAACTGGCTTTTCCGAGCAAACCAAAGCAAACCCGCGCTTACAAAAGCGACCATTAAATTGCTAATAAAAATCACTACACCGATCATCAAGATCAATGTGAACACAACAAAAGGTCGGTTTTGGATCAACCACTGCTCTTGCAGCATTTTTTTAAGTTTTTCAGGCGAAGTTGCTTCGCGCATTTGAAAATTTTTTGTGTAATTGACGGTAAAAGCATAGCCATTTTCATCCTTTAAAATAAAATTTCTCTGATTAAAAATTAATTGGTTTTTCCTTGCATTAGAAGTCGCAAGATTACGTCCGACTAAATGTTGCGCATCAGCCAAATAGATTTGACTTTTAGTGGTGGTTAATTGGCCGTTCTTTAGTTGATTCTCCTGAATTCGGCTGACCAATTCTTCATTGACAATCGCAAAGGTATGCGGCATCAGCTTCACAACATTCACGCCCTGCGATTGTTGTAAATTTAAAGAAATCGGAATCAATAAAATGCCATTCAATAAAATAAATGTCACCAGTAATTGAAATAAATTTAAGGATTTCCGGCCTCGAAACACGCTTTTAGGCGTCCAAATATTCATAAAATAATTTAATGGATATGGTAATTTTTTCATTTCTTTCCATCCAATCTAGCTGCATTTTAGCCTTTGGTTCCACCCGCAATTAAGCCAGAAACAAAATGCTTTTGTAAGAAGAAAAACAAAATTGAAATCGGCAAAGCAATTAAAATCGCACCGGCTGAAAAAAGAACGACTTTTTGATTTTGCTCATCACTAATGAAGGTTTGTAACCCAACTGCAACCGTATATTTTTCTTCACTTCGTAATAAAAATTTAGCAAGCATATAGTCCCCAAACGGTCCCATAAATGCCCAAAGTGATTGCACGGCAATCATGGGGCGTACCAGCGGTAAAATAATCTGGGCAAAAATTCGGAAATGACCGGCACCATCTAATTTGGCTGACTCATCTAAATCAATCGGTACAGTATCAAAATACCCTTTCATCAACCACGTGTTCATCGGAATTCCGCCACCAATATAAATAAGTGTTAAGAACCAAAACTGGTCTAACGCATTTAGTAAAAGTGCCATCACATAAAAAGCGGTCAAGGCTGCCATTGTCGGTACCATCTGCACAATTAAAAATAGTTTCAAGCTGCTCTTACGACCGGCAAAACGATAGCGGCTATAGGTATATCCAGCAAGCGTAATAATGGTAACTTGAACAATCATCGTAAAAATTGCAATGATCAATGTGTTTTTATACCAGGTGCCATAGAGTGTTTCCTGAAACAAGCGTTGAAAATTCAAGAAGGTCCAATCATTGTGAAGACTCAGTGTAAAAGCAGTCACATTTCCCTTTTTAAAGGCAGAGCTAACCGTAATTAAGATCGGATAAACTACAATAATCGATAAAAGAATCATGTAGACATATGTCAAAAAATGACTAATTCGGCGCGTATTTTTTTGTGTTTTTATTTTATTCATCCTTTAGTCCTCCAAGCTGAAAGCTTTCGTTTGTTTAAAAACAAGTAATGAGACGCCAATCACAATTGCGGAAATTAACAACGTAACCGCTGCGGCAACTGAATATTGAGGTGAATTTCCGGTTGTTAATTTATAGATCCACGAAATTAAAATATCCGTTGATCCAGCACCGCCACCTACGCTTCCTGGTCCACCATTATTAAAAAGATAAATCATCGAAAAATTGTTAAAATTCCCTGTATATTGTGTCACAAAAATCGGAGCTGCTACTAATAAAATCATGGGTAACGTAATTTGTCTAAACCGTTGCAACGCATTCGCACCATCAATTTTAGCGGCTTCATATAGCTCTCCAGGAATAGATTGCAGAATCCCTGTGACCATTACATAGATATAAGGAAACCCGAGCCAGCCTTGAATTAAAATAATCGCTGTTTTCGTCCAAAACGGATCGGTTTTCCATGCAATTGAAGGAATATCGAAAAAAGGAATATGATTCAAAAAAGGAATGACTTGCGTGTTAATCGCGCCAGCACTATCATTAAAAATATTAGAAAAACTCATAATGGTGATAAAAGCAGGCACTGCCCATGGTAGGAGGAAAATAACCCCAAAAACACGCTTACCTTTAATAAAGCTCTGATTGGCGATCATCGCAGTCATAATACCAAGACAAATTTGCAAAGTTGAAGCACAGATTGTCCAAATCAAGGTCCACCAAAATACAGAAGAAAAGGTTGCCCGATAGGAACTAAGGAAAAAAATACTAAAAAAGTTCTTGAAACCGACCCAATCAATTAATTGTGCGGGTGGAATATGATAAAAATCATAATTTGTAAAGGCCATAAAAACAGTGACTAACACGGGAAACACAATGATAAAAATCATTAAAATATACGCTGGAAATGTAAGCAAATAGGGGAATCCTTGATCAAATAGATTTGCTAAAATTGCTTTCGTCGTTGTATGGACTGTTTTCCCTTGATTCCAGTCCTCCGCGACTTGCTTCGCATCTTTTAGATTAATGAAATAAAAGCCGATAAAAATCATAGTCACCAATAATTGCAGCGTTCCTTGAATCATTAAAAACATCGAATGATCTTCCATAGGCACAGTGCCTAACGTAATGAACCCGCCTAACGCTGATCCGCCAAATAAAAGCAGCTCGCAAACAAACGCGAGTGTAAGAATTAAAAATAGCATTCCTTTAAATTTTTGTTGATTATAAAATTGACCTAAGCCTGGAATCAACGAGTAGAGCATTGCTTTGTTGCTATTCTTTTTAGTTTCCTTCATGGGTACAACTCCTCCTCTGATCTAAAAAAGATTCGGTAGAGCAAGAATACCTCTACCGAAACTCTCACCGCCTTTACGGAAGACTATTTCGTATATTTTTGGGAAATGGCTTCTGAAATGACTTTAACCGCTGAATCAGCTGCCTCTTGCGGTGTTTTTGCCCCTGAAGCGGCATCAAACATTAGATTTTCTGCACCAGTCCAAATTTCAGCCATTTCGGGAATATTCGGCATCGGCTGTGCAGATACATATTGCTCTACGACCGCCGTTGTTAATTCGTCATTTTTCCCTTTAGCATATTCTCTTGCTTTTTGATTTGCTGGCACTTCATTTGTTGCGTCATAAAATTTTTGTTGGTTTTGATCATTTGTCACGTAGTCCAGCCATTTTTGGGAAATTTTTTTATTTTTTGAATAATTGCTAATGACCCATCCTTTTCCACCACCAAACGCTTGATAGTTTTCGCCATTATCCAACGTGGGAATCGTTGCAACTCCATAATTTACACCTGCATCTTTATAATTCTGCGCTGCCCACGGTCCGCCAATCAAAGCCGCGGTTTTACTCGTTGTAAATAAATCAGTCATAAAATTATCATTGGAAGTCGTGTCTTGCATTCCTTTCGGCCACACATTTTGGAACCATTTCGTGGCATAGGTAATGCCTTCCACTGACCCTTTGTTGTTTAAGCCAATATCTGATGGATCCTTCCCATCCTTGCCGAAAACATATCCGCCATAACCTGATAATAAACCGTAGCTAAAGTAGAAATCAGTCCATTTTCCTAAAAAACCAACATTTGTGCCTTTTTCGTTGGCATAGTCATATTTCGGGTCTTTCGCAAGTGCTTCTAAATCGGCAAATGTTTTGGGTGCTTCCGTCAATAAATCCTTGTTGTAGTATAAGACCAGAGTTTCAATCACGGCAGGCGCGCCATAGATTTTCTTATCGATTGTGACTTGCGCTTTGTCTGTATCATCATAATTTGCTTGATTGCCTAACGTTACTTCCGCTAGCTGCCCTTGTTGACCCAGAGAACCGATGCGATCATACGCCGCCATCATTACGTCCGGGGCTTTCCCAGCTGGACCATCTAAAGAAAGTGCATCAAGCTGATCAAACATATCCTTTTTCACCACTTTTACTTTCACATTATTGTTTTTCTCAAAATCAGCTTTAATTTCATTGACATAATCAACGTACCCTTCTGCTACCGAAATCGTTAATGTTTTATTACTATCACTCGTATCTGCTTTTTTCGAAGATTTACTTCCACAAGCTGCAAATGTTGCAACTGCGCCTACCAACAACAACCCTGTTTTTACTTTTTTCCCAAACGTCATTTTCATTTGGTACTGCCTCCTTCACGGTTTTGATTACGGTCTCATTATGTCTTGATCTCTTTACTTATGCAAGCGTTTTCCAGCTGTTACCGCTAACAGAATTTGCTACTTATGCCAAAATCCGCTTTGCCCAAAAAATGCGATCATGTGTTTTTAGCTCCGCTCTTTTACTGTGATAATAAAGCCGCCCGGCTGGATACAATAACTGGATTTGCCCTTTAGAACTAAATGATCCATTCGCACTTTATCCTTTGTTTCAAATGAATAGTTTGTGGTCCCTTGATTAAAAACAGCAACCAATTCTTGTTTTTGGTCAATTCTTTCAAGCCCAATAACTTGTGCTTGATCCGCCACGATCAGCCAATTCAAACGACCAAAACTTAAGAGCGCTTGGTATTCCTTGCGTAAGGCAATTAAAGCTTTGGTAAAGTGAAGGATCGCTTGATCCTGTTCTGCTTTCTCCCAAACCATACATTTCCGACAGCCCGGATCATTTCCACCTGTCATGCCAATTTCCGTACCATAATAAATACACGGCGACCCATGTTGCAAAAAGGTAAATGCCAGTGTTGCGCGTAATAAATCTTTGTTATCCCGACAAATGGTCAGTAAGCGCGCCGTATCATGCGAATCCAGCATATTAAACATTACTTCATTGGCTTGCTGCCGATACAGCATTAATTGTTCATTCAAACCAGCAACCATTTTACTTGGGGTAATTTGTTTTCGAACAAAAAAATCTTCGATCGTTTCCGTATAGGCGTAATTCATCACAGCATGGAATTCATCTCCCTGCAGCCATTGTTGTGCAGAGTGCCAAATTTCCCCTAAAATATAGAAATCCTCTTTCAATGCAGTCGTTGCCGTATGAAATTTTTTCCAAAAATGATGATCCACTTCATTTGCAACATCTAATCGCCACGCATCAATATCAAATTCACGAATCCAATACGTTGCAATATCGAGTAAATACTTTTGAACTTCAGGGTTCGCGGTGTTTAGTTTCGGCATGTGAGGTGTAAAGGCAAAGCTTTCAAACGATAGCGTCGCTTGCCCTTCAAAATTTCCATTCTCGCCGTAAACCACGGGAAAACTATTAACATGAAACCAATCAGCATAGGCTGAATTCGCTTCATGTTTACACACATCTTGCCATTGCGGCGCACTATCTCCCGTATGATTAAAAACCGCATCCAGCATAATCCGAATGCCCCGATTATGCGCTTCTGTTACTAATTTTTTAAATAAAGCCTTATCGCCAAAATCAGGGTCGATTTCGTAATAATCAATCGTATCATATTTGTGATTCGAGCTGGCTTTGAAAAGCGGGCAGAAATAAATACCTGTAATTCCTAAATCTGCGAGATAATCTAAATGATCTAGAACTCCTTGTAAATCTCCGCCAAAGAAATCCGTTCGACTCGGTTCTTGACTGCTCCACGGCAGCGTGCCGGCAGGATCATTTGTAGTATCTCCATTCGCAAACCGTTCGGGGAAAATTTGATACCAAATCGTCTGCTTCACCCAATCAGGCGACTTAAAGCGGTCGATTTCTTGAAAGAAAGGCATTCTAAAATAAAAATTAGGCAGTGCTGTAAACGCTTCAGTGAATGGATACACTCCTCGATCCGTATAGAAAGCGGTTAGACCATCCACTCCCGTAATATGAAAAGCATACTGTAGCCGTTTGTGCTTGGCACTGGTTTCAAGCAGCCAATAGTCATAAAGATCCGTGCTTGTGAGTAATGTCATCGGCGTTTCCTGTTGATACCATTGCTCTTCTTGAAGTAAATAAGGATCGCCCATTAAAACCGCAACCTTTTTGACATCCGCTTTCGCAGTACGTAATCGAATGTGAAGAATATCTTCCGTATAAAGATAGGCGTACTCACTTTCTGGACGGTGGTAAAATGCAGCTGTATTCATTGTTTGATTATCCTCTCTGTTTTAAAACAATTACACCATAAGCAGGTAGTTCAATTGTTTTCGCATTTTTTATATTTAATTCTTCATTTGCTAGTAGGACATTTTTTTGTGTGATTGCAAAGCCGACTTCAATTGTATGGCTACTATTTGTTATATTACAGATCACAAGTGCTTGCCCTTCAGAATCACTTCGGCGGTAACTATAAAACGATTTGCCAAAATCGACATATGTCCACTTGCCTTTTTGAAAAAGTCGTTGATGTTTTAACGCAAGTAATTTTTTGTAGTAGTGAAAGATGCTCTCTCGATCCGCGACTTGAGCCGCTGCATTATAGATAGGCTCCACATTTACGCCACTCCAAGGTTGAACAGTAGAAAAACCACTATACGCTTGCTCGTTCCATTGCATTGCTCCACGACTAGCGAGCTTAGATGTTTGATTTAACATTTTTAATGTGGCTTCTTTTGAATAACCATCCATCAAAGCATTTTGATAGAAAGCACCTTCCTGTGAATCATAAACCAGCTTCTGCTCATCTAACAGTAAATTTTTCATGCCGATTTCTTCACCAAAAAGTAAAAATGGGATTCCTTTTTGCAGATACATTAACGTAGCCAACATTTTTTGGCTTGCAGCTCGGTGGTGCTCCTCATCACCAAAACGTGAAACCATTCTTGCCATATCATGATTATTCCAATAAAGAGTGGGATATCGCTCGTGCCCTAGCTTGGTTTGCCACTGTTGCATCTCTTCTTTAAAGGCCGTCCAGTCAAGTGGCGCTGGTTGGAAATTAGCAGGTAAGCGTGGATCCTTTTGGCTTGTTGTTTCCGGAAAATAGCGG
The DNA here is from genome assembly GCA_015654945.1 of Lactobacillales bacterium. GTDB lineage: Bacteria > Bacillota > Bacilli > Lactobacillales > Vagococcaceae > JAATGB01. The sequence continues at coordinate 12,768 of JAATGB010000116.1, forward strand.
AACGTAATCACCGTATCGCATTCAACATGCGCAGGATCGGTATAACCTTGTGCCAGAGAAAGATCCGCAGAAGCGGCTTCCCCGACAATAAAGATTTCCGGATATTTTGCTTTCAATTTCTGAGAAAACTCATGCATATACTCGTGCACTTTTGGTAAATTGGCATAATATTCTTCCGCAAGTCCGATTTTTCCCGGTTCAAGATCTAGTTGCTGCTGAAAATCAGCTTTTTCTAAATGAATAAAAGCATCTAGCCGCCAACCGTCAATGCCTTTCTCTGCCCAATAGCACGCAACCGCAAAAATAGCTTGCCGAACTTCAGGATTTTCCCAATTTAAATCAGGCATTTCTTTCGCAAATAAATGAAAATAATAATCCGATCCATTCGGCTCTTTTTCCCACACACTTCCTCCAAAAAAAGAAGCCCAATTCGTAGGAAGCTCTTGCTTGTCCGCTGCTTTTTGCCACAAATAATAATCACGATAAGGATTATCTGGTCCCTTTAAGGCCTCTTGAAACCAAGGATGTTGATCAGATGTATGATTCATAACAAAATCAAAAATCACTTTTATTCCGCGTTTGTGTGCTTCTACAAGTAAAGCTTCGGCATCGGCTTCCGTGCCAAAAATCGGGTCAATTTGATCATAATTTGCAACATCATACCCATCATCAATCTGTGGTGAAATAAAAATAGGGTTTAGCCAAATCGCATCAATTCCCAATTTTTTTACATAATCCAGTCTCTGAATAATTCCTTGCAGATCTCCAATTCCATCCTCATTGCTATCTTGAAAACTTTTTGGGTAAATTTGATAAACGACCGCATTCTCCCACCAATTTCTCATGATCTGTTTCACCTCACTAGACTTTTATTGAAAGTGTTTTCAACTTAAGAGTAGAAAAAAAAGCGCAAAAGTGCAAGTCAAATTCTCTTGATACCGGTAACAGAATCTCTTTATTTCGAAAAAAAAAATACAGTCCAAAAGTTCAGCCAGACTGATGCTTTTCGATTGTATCTTTGTCAAATTATTTTGTTGACTGCCGGATAACTAGCTCAGGCTTAAAAACCTTAAAACCCTGTTTTGCATTTTGCTGTCCAATTTTCCGGAGGAGCATATTGGTACAGGTCGCACCCATTTCAACAATTGTTTGTTTGACTGTGGTTAATTGCGGCGCTGCGATTTGATCTAAAAAAACACCATCAAAACCAATAACGCCAAAATCTTGTGGAATCGCGCCTCCTTGTCTTAAAATTTCCCGCTCAATCCCAATTGCCAAACGATCAGAGCTACAAATAAATAATGAATTTTTCGGAAATTCTGCCCAATTTTCTTGAATATAGGCAGCCGCAAAGCGCGAACGGTTTTCAAAACGAATAATTTGTGGCACTTTATCATATTTTTGCATCACATTCACATAACCGGCTTCTCGCGAAAATTCAAAGCGTTCATCGATATCAATGCCAATAAAGTAAAGATGTTCATAGCCTCTTTGAATGCCGTGCTCGGTTGCCAAAGCAGTCCCTAACTGATTATCTGTATCCACATAATCGACACCATAACTATTTTCGCCAAATAAAACCAAAGGCGCTTCTAATTTTTGAATCCATTCAAAATCAGTATTCCGGAAGCCTGTAATAATATAACCATCGCACGCACCAATATCAAAAGCATTTTTGGTGACTAGCTGCAACGAATAGTGATGCTTATCCAGCTCTTGGGCAATACCCATTAAAAGATTCATATAATAAGGTTCTGTCGTATCCATTTTTTCTAAAATAAACAATTTAATAATTTGCGTTCGATTGTTTGCCAAAGCTTTCGCTGCGACATTGGGTCGATAATTTAGTTCTTTCATCGCCGAAAAAACGAGTCTTTTTAATTCATCCGTGACTTGTTCGGGATGATTGATTACCCGAGAAACTGTCATTTTTGAGACATTCGCTTTTTTCGCAACATCATTTAAAGTAATCATCCTGATTCTCCTTTACCTGTCATTTTCATCTAGTGCTTGTTTGATGATGCTCGTTAACAGTTTCACGTTGAATGAGCTCGTGAGGAATTGTCCGCTTGATAATGGGCTCCTGATCCCCAGACAATTTGGTAAGTAATTGAAGTGTTGCTTGCCGTCCTAATTCCATCGCATGGATATCAATTGTCGTTAAAAAGGGATGTGCAAAAGTGGCAAGTAACGAATTATTAAAACTAAGCAACGAAATATCTTCTGGAATTTTAAAATTACTAACACTTACTACTTGCATCAAACGCAACGCAAATAAATCATCTACAGCAATTAGAGCTGACGGCTTTTCTGTTCGTAGATATTCTTGAAATTGCAGGTATTCATTTGCTTGTTCCAGTATATAAAAACTAGTGGTTGGCAAATTGGCTTGTTTCATCGCTACTTGATAGCCTGTGTAACGATCTTGATGGACCTTTTCCTGTTGGTCAAACCCGACAAAGCCAATTTTTCGATGGCCCTTCTCGATTAAAAAGTGTGCGGCCATTTTTCCAGCTAAGACATTGTCATTATCCACATAACTAACTTCATTTTCAAACTCGACTGGGCAACCAATCAGAACATAGGGTACGTTATGATCATGTAAATAGCGACTCACCGGATCTCCAAGTTTCGAGTATAGGAGCAAAAAACCATCAATCCGTTTGCGTAAATACATTAGACGAACACTTTCTAAAAGCTCTTTTGTCGTATCACCAGAAGCAATCGCAACTGTATATTCACGTTCGCTGCACACTTTGCTGCTTGCTCGTAAAATTTCCAAAAAGAAAGGATCACTCGCTTTTTCCGGCTGGCTGAAAGGAGGCAAAATGACTCCAATCGTTCTTGTCTGACGACTTGCCAAGCTTTGGGCAGAAAAATTGGGTACATAGCCTAGCTTCTCCATTGCTTTCCGTACCTTTTCTTTCGTTGAGTTAGAAATGCTTGAACGATTTTGAATCGTTCGCGAAACAGTCGATGTCGCAACACCCGCTTCTTCCGCCACCTCTTTCATTGTAATTGCCATCGTACATCTCCCATTTTTCTTTTATTTATTGATGAAACCTATTCCAGGCATATTCGAGCTTTTCAACAGATAATTCTTGTGTCGACGCGAAAAGCCGATCACTATGAGCTAGCTGCTGTGCGTCACCTATTCCGACTGAAACCATGTTTGCAGCATTAATCGCCGTAATGCCGGCATTTGCATCTTCCACACCGACACACTCACTGGGGACGATTTGCAACAATTCAGCTGCTTTTAGAAAAATAGCCGGATCAGGTTTTCCCGTGGGAACACTATCGGGATCTACAATCACGTCAAATACATGCTTAATACCTAATAATGCCAATATGGATCGACCATTTTTGCTAGCAGAAACCAAGCCAATTTTATATCTTTTTTCACGCAAAGCAGTGATGAGCGTTGGAATTCCTGGTAATAAATCAGCAGGCGTTATTTTTTTTATCTGTTCCAAATAAATTTCATTTTTTCGTTGCGCCAAGTGTTTTTTTTCAGTACTAGAAAAGCGGTTTGCTTGATTGCCATAGGTTAGGATTCGTTCTAAGGAATCTACTCGACTCACGCCTTTCAGCTGTTCATTGAATAAACGATCAATCGAAATGCCAATTTCTTCTGCCAACGTCTTCCATGCGAAATAGTGATAGTCCGCTGTATCGGTAATCACACCGTCTAAATCAAACAAAACTGCTTTCATTTTATTCGCTCCTTCTTGCTTTTTTACTGAGATTTCTAAAATAAGCATAAACGCAAGCGCTTGCACTGTCAATCTTTTTCCAGATAAATGAAATTCATTCCATGAGTTTTTTTCTTTTATTCGTGTTCTCTCTTTGCGGTAATAGCTTTCTAACTTCTAAGCTTCATTATTCGCAATTTTTGAAATAGTAAAAAACACTCTACTTGCAGCTTTCAGCAACTAAAGTGTTTTCTAATTTAATACTTCATTTATTTTGTTTTGCTTTTTCTTTACACGTTTCCACTGCTTTCCCAACAAAAGCTTTATACAAACGTTGTGGGCGTGTTGGCCGTGAAATTAATTCTGGATGGAACTGGCAACCAACAAAAAATTTGTGCTTAGGTAATTCGATAATTTCCACTAAGCGATTATCTGGCGATGTACCTGAGAAGGACAGTCCAGCGGTTTCTAATTGGTCACGATATTGGTTATTAAATTCATAGCGGTGACGGTGACGTTCTTGTACAACATCTTCGTTATCATAGGCCTGTGCAGCTACAGAGCCTGCTTTTAGTTTACATGGATATAAACCTAAACGAAGCGTACCACCCATATTTTCTATATTTTCTTGATCTGACATTAAATCAATAATGTTATGTGGGATAGCGGGATCTGTTTCAGCCGAACCAGCTCCTTCTAATTGGACAACATTTCGTGCAAATTCCACACAGGCTAATTGCATACCTAAGCAAATACCCAAAAACGGTACATTATTTTCACGAGCATAACGAATCGCTTCAATTTTACCTTCTAGACCACGATCACCAAAGCCACCTGGTACTAAAATTCCATCCGCTTCTTTTAACAGACTCGCGGCATTTTCGAAAGTAACCGTTTCTGAGTTGATCCAGTCAATTTGAATATCGGAATCATATGCAAAACCGGCATGTTTAAGGGCTTCGACTACTGAAATATATGCATCTGGAAGTTCGACATACTTTCCAACGAGTGCGATTCGGGTCATTTTTTTCAAATTCAAGACTTTTTCCTCTAGCGCGATCCATTCTGTCATATCTGCTTGGGGTGCATTTATTTTCAAATGATCACAAACAATTTGATCCATTTTTTGTGCTTGCAAAGCTAAGGGAATCGAATACAAGGTTTCGACATCTCGTGATTCAATAACCGCCTCTGGTGCGACATCACAGAATAACGCCAATTTATCTTTCGTTCCTTGTGAAACGGGTTTTTCTGTACGAACCACTAAGATATTAGGTTGAATCCCTACGCTACGCAGTTCTTTTACACTATGCTGTGTTGGTTTTGTCTTCATTTCCCCTGCCGCCTTCAAATACGGAATCAAGGTTGTATGGATGTACATCACATTATCCGCACCGACATCTGCTTTCATCTGACGCAATGCTTCAAGGAAAGGCAAAGACTCGATATCCCCCACGGTTCCACCGACTTCTGTAATCACGATATCCGCATCTGTAGTCGTAGCTGCACGCATAATTTTTTCTTTAATCTCGTTGGTAATATGAGGAATCACCTGCACTGTAGCTCCTAGATATTCCCCTTTCCGTTCTTTACGAATAACTTCAGAATATACTTTTCCAGTCGTTACATTTGAAAACTGATTTAAGTTAATATCAATAAATCGTTCATAATGTCCTAAGTCCAAGTCAGTTTCTGCTCCATCATCCGTTACAAATACTTCTCCATGTTGATACGGACTCATCGTTCCTGGATCCACATTGATATAAGGATCAAACTTTTGAATGGTTACCTTCAATCCCCGATTTTTTAAAAGACGACCCAAAGAGGCTGCAACAATCCCTTTTCCAATAGAAGATACGACGCCACCTGTAACAAAAATATACTTGGTCATAATTCTGACAAACTCCTTCTTTAATATAGTAGTGGGTACATAAAAAAAATAAAAACTCCCTATTCATACCGAATAGGGAGCTCAATCATTCTCATCACTCTGACCTTATTAAAAGGTGCCCAATTAAGATGATACAAGTAAAAGTCACTTAGGTCAAGCGAAAAATGTCAATAATTTTTTATTTTGATTCAGTTGTGGTACTTTCCGAATTCGAGCTTGTCGTCGTTGTGCTTTCTTTGGTTGTGGTTGTCGTATTACTGCTCGTAGTCGTTGATTCCGTCGTAGCCGTCTCACTTGTGGTAGAAGGCTGTGGCTCTTGCCCTTGAGAAAAAACAACTGTAATAGAATCACCCTTTTGAACCTTGGTCGTAGGAGCAGGGCTTTGGCTGATGACGCTTCCTTGTGTCACCGTATTTGAGTATTCATACTGTTCCACGAGCACCAAGCCATTTTCTTCAAGATAATCTTGGACTTCAGCCTTCGTCATATAGGTTAAGCTTCGCAGACTAATCTCTTTTGCCCCTTTACTGATGGTTAACTTAATTTTTGCCGTTTTGGCAGTTATTTTCTTGTTACGCACAGGAGATTGACTGATCAAATAATCTTCTTCTACTGTGTCACTTTGCTTTTCAACTTTTGTGATATTTTTTTCTGCAACACCAAGTGACTTCAGATTTGCTACGGCTTCCGCATACGTCAGATCACGTAAATCTGGCATCGTCACTTTTTTACTTCCAGAACTTATGTATAGCGTTACGCTTGATTCTTCTTTAACGGCCGTTTTTGCTTCCGGATCGGTGCGTACTACGTTGCCTTTTTTGATTTTATCACTTTCAATACTTTGACTGTTTGAACTGACCTTTAGATTTTTCTTTTCCAAAGCTGCAATCGCTTGTGCCTCTGTCAGATTCGCAACATTTGGTACAGAAACTGTTTTAGGAGAGGTCATTGCCAAAAAGACTGCCCCACCAATCAGTAAACACAAGACTGCCACGAGCGCTATAATGACCTTGCGTCGTCTCTTTTTTTTCGTTGTCGCCGATTTTTTTTGTTTTGCGTTAGCTTCATCTGTTTCTTGGTTTGTTTCGTCAGTCATCTCTGAAGCGTTAAAGGTAGCAGTATCTACCGGAGAAAGGACTTTGGTTTCACCTAGCATCGCTGTCGGTTCATATTTTTCTTCATTATACCGTTCTGGAGAAAGTGCTGTACTGATATCAGCAAGCATCTCATTTGCAGTCATATACCGATCAGAAGTTTCCTTCGCTGTTGCATGCAGCACCACATTTTCAAGCGCTTGGGGAATTCCGGGATTCGCATCTCTCACCGAAGGCATCTCTGTTTGAAAGTGTTTCAACGCAATGGAAACAGCCGACTCACCTTCAAAAGGAACACGCCCAGTTAATAATTCGTACAAAATAATGCCCATGGCATAAATGTCCGATTGTCTTGTAGCCATGCTTCCTCTAGCTTGTTCAGGAGACAAATAATGAACCGATCCCAGCAAGGTGTTCGTTTGTGTAATAGATGTTTCAGATAAAGCAATCGCAATTCCGAAATCGGTGATTTTGACTGTGCCTTCTTCATTGACTAAAATATTTTGTGGTTTTAAATCACGATGAATAATTTGGTGTGCGTGCGCTAACGAGATAGCAGACAGCACTTGCTTCATAATTTCGACAACTCGTTCATTTGAGATCGGAAAATGATTCGCAATGTATTTTTTCAAATCATTACCGCGGACATATTCCATTACTAAATATTGCATGCCATCTTCTTCACCCACGTCATAAACAGTGACAACATTAGGATGCACCAGTTCGGTCGCTGCCAATGCTTCTCTTTGAAAGCGTCGAATAGCAGCTTGATCATTTTGGAAATCAAAGCGAAGAACTTTCACTGCGACATCGCGATCCAAAATCAGATCATGCGCTAAATATACATTTGCCATGCCCCCGCTACCGATATTGCCAATAATTTTATATCGTCCACTCAAATTTTTCCCGATATCAATCATTGGGTTTCCTCCTTCGTTCCACCATGTTCAGCTAGTAAAACAGTAATATTATCTGTTCCGCCTGCTTGATTCGCGTTTGCTACTAATTGATCCAATTTTTCGGTGATACTTAAACTTTCTTTTTGTAAGATCGTTTGCATTTCTTGCTCCGACACCATATTGGTCAAGCCATCTGTGCATAAGATTAACAAATCATGCTCTAAAAAATCCAACTCGGTGACATCGACATCCACATCACCTGGCATCCCTACTGAACGGACCAACACGTTTTTTTGCGGATGATGTTCCGCCATTTCTGCTGTAATCTCACCACTTTTAACCAGTTCATTAACCAAAGAATGATCTTCTGTTAATTTTTTCAACTGATTATTTCGCAACAAATAGCCACGACTGTCCCCCACATGTGCTAAAAGAAGCGTTCGCTTTAGCAAAATGACCGCAACAATCGTAGTTCCCATTCCTTTAAGTGTAACATCCGCTTCACCTTTTTTGTAAATGACTTCATTTTCAGCTTGAATGCTACACAATAACCATTGAACAATATCCTCTTGACGTGTCAAAGAAGAGCTTTCCCATAGCTTTCCAAGGTCTTGAATCGCCATATTGCTTGCCACATCACCTGCTTGATGTCCGCCCATTCCGTCAGCGACAACCGCAAAAGGAATATTTTCTTTGTTCTTAAATATTCCCACTGCATCTTGATTGTCTTTTCTTTTTTGGCCAACATCTGTTCGAAATCTGATTTGCATCTTTACACCTCTTTGTTTTATCACTTAGATTTTCTTTGTAGACAACTGATGAAAAAACCATCTGTTTCATATTGATTGGGATAAATTTTTACACTTTGATGATTGACTGACTGTTGTACCGTTTCGCTGCCTGCCACCGGAATCTTTTCAAAATCTGGATGCTTTGCCAAAAACTGTTGAATGACATCTTCATTTTCTTCTTCCGTAAATGTGCATGTACTATATGTCATTATACCCCAAAACTTTAGGCTTGTGGAAACACTTTCGAGGATTTCTAATTGAATTTTTTGCAATTTTTTAAAATCATCATTTGTTTTGCTATATTTAATATCCGGCTTCCTTCTTAAAAGACCTAATCCCGAGCACGGGGCATCCACCAAAATACGATCAAAAATTGCTTCTGGAAATGCTTGCTTCACCTCTCTGGCATCTAACAGCTTCGTTTCAACCACATTTGCAACTTGAAGTCTTTCTGCATTCTGCTGGATCAACGCCAATTTATGCTGGTGGATATCTAAAGCAACCACCCGACCCCCCTTTTCTGGATCAAGATATGTAGCAATATGAGTGGTTTTTCCGCCGGGAGCGGCACATGCATCAAGCACATAATGCTGCGGTTCGATTTGCAGAGCGGGTGCAACTAACATCGAGCTTTCATCTTGGATCGTCAGTTCCCCTTTTTTAAATAAAGTACTCCCTGCTAAAAAACCTTTTTCCCCAATAATACCCACTGGTGAAATCTTGCTCTTCCTGACTTCAAAGCCTTCTGCTTCTAGTCGAGAAATGGCTTGCTCTCGATCCAGTTTAAGAAGATTCACCCGTGCACTGACATGACTCGGCTTGAAGAGACTTTCACCGAGATTGCGCACCTCCTGAAGGCTCATTGTTTCCAGGAGCTTTTCAACCAACCATCGAGGCATGCTAATTTCAATAGAAAGACGGGCTATTTGATCAGAAATACTAGCTGTATCTGGCTTTCCCTTACGCTGGATTGAACGTAACACACCATTTACAAATTTTCCAATGCCACTATTGCCCTTGACTTTCGCAATTTCCACGGCATCATTTAAAATCGCATGTGCGGGTACACGATCTAAGAAAAAAAGCTGATAAATCGAAAGTAAAAGCAACTGTGCCACCCATGGATCCACTTTTTTGGCGTTGGCAATAAACGGACTAAGATAAAATTGCAGGAGCAACCGGCGACTCGTTACGCCATATACAAGCTCTGTTAATAATTTGGCATCTTTACTTGGTAGTTGAGTTTTGTTGATCGCATCATTGATTAATAGATTAGAATATCCCTGCTCTGTTGTGATTTTCATTAAAATATCAACCGCTACAAAGCGTACATTATTTTTTATTTTTGCTGGAATTTTATTTTTCATTCGCCTAACGGTTCTCCTATTTGGATCTCTTTGCCGATCCCATTTAAAAATTGTGATGCCGTTAATTGACCTTTGCCTGCAGGCTGCAATTTATTAATTTGGACGATTGTTCCTTGACCCGCAGCAACCCAAAAGCTTTGCTTATGAATCGCAATAATTACTCCTGGCGCCTCCTGTGTTGTTTCCGCAACCTCTTGGACATCCCAAATTTTCCACCTTTGTCCTTGATACACCGTATAGGCAACCGGCCAAGGGCGCATGCCTCGAATCTTACAATCAATTTGAGTGGCGGTTTGTTGCCATTCAATCATTTCTTCTTCTCGTTGAATATTTGGCGAAAAAGTTGCTTCTGCCTCAATTTGCGGTATTTCTGTTACTTCATTTTTCACGAGACGAGGCAAAATTTCCAATAGCATTTCTTGACCCAAAGCACTTAACTTATCAAATAGTGTGCCAACATCGTCCTGTTTCGTAATCGGAATAGCCTGCTGACTTAGAATTGCTCCCGCATCCATTTTTTTCACCATCTTCATAATTGTCACGCCGGTTTCTTTTTCTCCATTAATAATTGCATAGTGAACAGGCGCCCCGCCACGATATTTTGGTAGCAAAGAAGCATGCACATTTATCGCGCCAATTTTGGCACATTGCAACAATTTCTCTGGTAAAAATTGTCCAAACGCTGCAGTTATAATGAAATCTGGCTCCATCGCGATAATTTTTGCCATTTCGGCTGAACCAGAGATCTTTTCTGGCTGCAAGACCTCAATTCCTTGGCTTAGCGCCGCTTCCTTGACTGGTGAGGCTGTCAGCACCTTTTTACGTCCAACTGGTCGATCCGGCTGAGTAACGACTGCACACACATCATAGCCTGCTTTGACTACTCCTTTGAGAATAGGTACCGAGAATTGTGGCGTTCCCATAAATACAATCTTTGTCATTTCAGTGTTCCTCCATATATTTATCTAAATCTTCAACTGCAATTCGATCTTTTATTTTTTGCGTAAACAATACACCGTTTAAATGGTCAATTTCATGCTGAAAAGCCCGTGCTAAATAGCCAAAAACTTCAATTTCCAGATCCGTACCCTCACGATCAAAATAGCGCACAACAATTGTGTCAAACCGTTCAACGGTACCGTAAACATTCGGCAAACTCAGGCATCCTTCCACATCAATAGATGAACCTTCATACTGAATGATTTCTGGATTAATTAGCTCAAATAAGCCTGTCTCCTCGTCGACTTCAATGACTGCAACACAAATCTTCTTGCCAATTTGCGGTGCTGCTAAACCAATACCATCGTGGGCTCGCATCGTTTCCCGCATATCATCTAATAGCTGAATCAACTCATCTGTAATCTCTTCGACCGGTGTACATACTGTTTCTAATAAATGATTTGGATAAAGCGCAACTGGATAAAGCATATTTTCCTTCTTTCTGTTTTAAATAAAATGCATCGGTTCGACATCAATTGAAATGCGCAAGCCCTTTTGGACATCCGCTTGCGTCTGCTCCATAATTTTACGTAAAGTCTGATCCAACAGTGGTTCTTGCTTATATTTAATAATTGTTTGATAAAAATAACGTCGGTTTACTCGTAGAATCGCTTTGGGAGTCGGTCCAATAATCATGCTATTTTTCGTCAATGCTTGCCGTAATTCTGCGACAATTTCATACATTTTTTTAGCTGCTTGATTTTCTTCTTCATGACTCGTAATAATTTGCACTGTATAAAAGTAAGGCGGATAATCGCCTTGATGCCGAACCGTCATCTCTTTCTGATAAAAAGCTTCATATTCTTGTTCTTTTGCCAACTGAATTGCATAATGTTCCGGATTATATGTTTGAATCAAGACTTCTCCTTTTTTCTCCGCGCGCCCCGCGCGACCACTTACCTGTGTAAGTAATTGGAAAGTATGTTCACTCGCACGAAAATCAGGTAAATTTAGTGCTGTATCGGCATTTAACACTCCGACTAACGTAACATTAGGAAAGTCCAAGCCCTTAGCGATCATTTGCGTTCCTAATAAAATATCCGCTTTTTGTTCCATAAATTGCCGCAGTAATTTTTCATGGGCTCCTTTTTTTCGCGTCGTATCAACATCCATCCTGATAATCGTGCTTTCAGGAAAAATTGCGCGTAATTCTTCTTCTACTTTTTGCGTACCGGTACCATAATATCTAATTTTTTCACTCGCACAAATTGGACATTGGCGTGGAATCGCTTCTTCATGCCCACAGTAATGGCATTTCATCGTTTTTGAATCCATATGTAACGTTAAGGAAATATCACAATTAGGGCAAGGAACAACATACCCACAATCCCGACACATGACAAAAGAAGAATAGCCTCGCCGGTTCAACATTAAGATGGTTTGTTCTTTCTTCTGTAACCGTTTCTCAATTTCCACCACTAATTTTTTTGAAAAAGTCCCAGTGTATTTCATTTTTTCTTCTTTTCTCATATCCAAAACTTGAATTTCAGGTAACGTAGCTTGTTCATTTGCACGTTCATCTAACACCAGTAGACGATAGACCTTTTTTTGCGCCCGAGCACGTGACTCTAGTGAAGGGGTCGCACTTCCTAAAACCACTGGACAATGATTATACTCTCCACGCCAAATAGCAAAATCTCTTGCATGATACCGCGGATTTTCTTCTTGTTTATAGCTGCCTTCATGCTCTTCATCCACAATGATAATCCCAATATTTTCTAGCGGAGCAAAAATAGCCGAACGAGCCCCTACCACAACGCGTGCTTCTTTTCTTTCAATTTTTCGCCATTCATCATATTTTTCACCTTGTGAAAGGCCACTATGCAAAACAGCTACCTCGTCACCAAACCGACTTTTAAAACGATAAACCATTTGTGGCGTTAAAGAGATTTCAGGGACTAACATGATTGCTGTTTGACCACAATCCAGCGCATGAGCAATACTTTGAAGATAGACTTCTGTTTTTCCACTTCCAGTAATTCCTTCAAGTAAAAAGACTTCTGCAGCTGCTTTTTCCATTGATTCTGTAATTTGTGTAAAGGCATTTTGTTGTTGTCTCGTCAATTCCATAGCAGAACTAGGCGGAAAAACTTGCTGCTCATACGCGTCACGGTAAACTTCGACTTCACTAATTGCCAACCAACCCAATTTTTCGCCTTCTTTAAGAGTTGCACGCGAAATTTGATCATTTTCAATTGCTTGCTTCACCAAATACTCTTTTTCTCCTAGTTTTTGTAAAAGAGTCAGTAACTGCTGCTTTTTTTTGGCATTTTTACGTAAGCCCATCCGTTCTTCTTCTAATTGTTCAAAAGAAAGGATTCCATGAAATGCTTGTCTCGTTTTGACTTTATTTTTTGTTTTGACTTCGTAACGAACTTCGATTTTACCCTCTTGCTTTAATTTCATGAGTTCGGCAAAATACGCAGACTGCTGCGCTTCTTCCCAAGCAATTTCATCTAGATAATGAAACACATCTCTGTGAACCTGCTCCGGCACTTCATCCACCAGAACAATCCACTTTTGATACGCAGCTTTCATGACACTTGGAAGCATTGTTTGCAAGCACGTAATTTTGAAGGAAAAAGTGGCATCCTTCATTCGATCAGCTAATGTTAACATCTCTTGATTTAAAACTGGGCCTAAATCTAACACGCTGACAATTTCTTTCAGTTCATAGGTTGCTTCCACTTCTTTTGTTTGAAAAAAAGTCCGCATTACAAATCCTTGCACATGACGATTCCCTTTACCAAATGGAACTTCGACACGCATTCCGACCTGTACTTTATCACCTAAAAAATCTGGAATCACGTATGAAAAAGGAATGTCCGTCTGCATGGTAGGTACGTCCACGATCACTTCTGCAATGTAATTCATCATTCAGGTTCCCTTCCTCTTGCTAGGCTCTTTCTCTATTTTACTAAATTATTGCCCATTTGTCTTCGTTAGACGTAATAAAGAAAAAGTAGAACTAGCCTTTTGCCAATTCCACTTTTCCCTTTATTTATCTTGTTGAATCTTTGCTTCTAATTCTTGCTGTTTATGTTCCCGAAGAGTCCGTTGCTCTTCTTCTCTTCTTTGTTGTAATGCTCTTTTCAATTCTGGATTTGGATCAATGATGACATCACCCGCTTCAATTTCTTCTAGTGACCGTCCAACATTTTTCACAGATTCAAAATTTTCAATCATTGGGGTTGCACCTGCATTTAATTCGTGGGCTCTTTTACTTGCTAAAATAACTAAAGAATATTTCGAATCAATTTTTTCTAGTAAAGAATCAATCGATGGCTTTAACATCATAGGCTTACAGCTCCTTTATCATTTTTTTATATTTTTCAATCACACGATCCACTCGGTAATGTTCGCTCACAATGATCTTCTTGATTCTTTCCACTGCCAGCTCGACTTTATCATTAACCACCGCATAATCGTAATGGCTCATCATTTCAATTTCTTCTTTTGCAACACGCATTCTTTCTTCGATAATTGCCGGTTTGTCTGTACCACGACCAACAATTCGCGATTTCAACTCAGTCAAATCTGGCGGCGTTAAAAAAATGAATACCCCATCCGGAATTTTTTCTTTCACTTTCATTGCGCCTTGAACTTCGATCTCTAAAAAAACATCTTTGCCAGTATCCAGCGTCTGATTAACATATGTGAGTGGTGTCCCATAATAATTCCCCACATATTCTGCATATTCCAACATTTCTCCAGCTGCAATCAACGCCTCAAATTCTGCTCTTTTCCGAAAAAAATAATCAATGCCTTCTACTTCTCCCACACGTTTTTCTCGGGTCGTCATTGACACCGAATATTCAAAATCAGTATCTTCACTCTCAAAAATCGCTTTTCTTACTGTCCCTTTACCTACACCAGACGGACCAGACAATATAATTAACAAACCTCGTTCAGACATGACGACTTCCTTTCAGATTCTCTCTCATAAGATAGTTTAGTCTATATTCTGCACTTGTTCAAGTCATTTTGCAAGTTTTACATCATTTTTTCACTAAATTATGAAAAAAGAGAAATAAAAACCGCTAAAGGCGAAATCATTCCTTTAATTAATAAGACAGGGAACTATCTCACATTTTTTCTAATGCCTGTTTCAGAACTTCTACTTCTTCATTTGTCAATGTGATTCCTTTGCCCATTTTTTCATGATCTGGTGCCCAATCCCGTATATCAAACTTAGCAGGACGCCCATTCCAGCTAATTAAATTCAACTCTTTTCTCCAGCCTTTTTGATTTTCGGAAAGAACTACTACTTCTTCCATAATTTCATAAGAAAATTCTTGTGTCATGATAAAATCGCCTTCTTTCTTTTTTATTATATCAGAGAGCAAATCTAGTTTGAAGAATTATTCTCTTTCACTCAAAAATTTGTTTCTAAAACAAGCAGAACTGTGCTATAATTTTTATGATCTATGTTTATCCCTGTCTTTATTTAATATACGTATTTTTTTGTTTTACCATTTTTTTCTAATATAATTTAATTTTAAAACTTGACTAAAGGAACAAACGTTCTTATAATAGGTGTAGATGTAGAAGAGGAGGAATTTATTTTGCCTGAGTATAAAAAGAAAAGAAATGTCAAAAAATTTACTGAGCTCGTTTCTATATCTTCCCAAAAACTATTTGCTTCATTTATTGATGACTCCATTAATGAAAGAAAAAAAGCGAATGATTTGCAACGCCAAATAAATCTCGCTGTTTCCCAGAAAGCACTTGTTGTTATACAACTAGAAAAGGAAAGCCCACAACATTTCGAAACCATTTCTGGTAGAATTTTTCAAAATAATAAAAACAAAAAAACAATCGTCGTTCGCCTTCAAAAAACAAACGAACTTCGTCTCATTCAATTAAACGATATTAAGAAGCTCAGTATGTTACATTCTTCCACCATAAAAAAAATAGCAATGGATTAAAAAAACAGTTTCCAATTAGCAGCTTGTTAATTGGAAACTGTTTTTATTTTAGCCCGAATCACTACTACTAAGCGCGTTCAGACCAATACTTACGCCAATTGCTTGATTCACGCGATTCATTGTTCGATGATTTAAGCGACAGATTTTTTCCCGTAATCTTGACTTATCGATCGTCCTTATCTGTTCTAAAAGAATAACTGAGTCCTTATCAATTCCGGTATGCTCTGCATCAATCGCAATATGTGTCGGCAAATCGGTTTTGATCATCTTTGCCGTGATCGCTGCAATAATCACCGTCGGACTGAAATGGTTCCCCAAGTTATTTTGAATGATTAATACCGGCCGCATGCCCCCTTGTTCAGAACCTACAACTGGTGATAAATCGGCAAAATACACATCTCCTCTTTTTATCATTTACTCTCCCACCCTTGTATAAAAGTGCCTTCATTTTGTTTCATACTTATTCTTACGTTTATGTATTTTTAATATCCTTTTTTTGAAATGTTTTTTATAAAAAAAGCTACTCACTCAACTTAATTTTCAGCTGATTCTAGAATAATCTGAGCAACCGCCACGGTATCTATATGAGAAATCGATACATGTACATGTCCTTCAAATGGTGATTTCGTTACAATGGGTTTCCCTTTGTGATCCGTTAATATTTCAATATCTTGCAAGGCTAACTTACCAATTCCCGTTCCATAAGCTTTTGAGAATGCTTCTTTACACGAAAATCTTCCAGCTAAATACTCGATTTTTCGCTTTTTACTCAAGGAATCATAGATTTCTTTTTCTTTATTCGTTAATACTTTTTTGATAAATTCAGGTTTATTGGTACTGATTTTTGCAATTCGATCCATGTTGACAATATCAATGCCAATACCTATAATCATTTTTTCTCCTCTCCAAACAACTCTTTTATAGACACATTTGCCCAAAACAATTATCTATATTTGAATAAATATTACCATAAAATAAAAAAAAACGCAAAAAAAGACATGAAGTCATTTTATGTCACATTCATATCTTTTTTATTTTTCTTATTTTGAATTTGTTCTAATAACAAAATCGCGTTTTTTGTCGGTTGTTTTTTTGCTTGCTGGTCGATCATTTTTTTTACGGTTATAACTGCCACTACCGTTTTTGCTTTTACCATCATTTTTATTCCATTGACGGTTACGGTTATTTGTGCGGCTGCTATGACTGTTCCCACCGCCACCACTTTTTTGTGATTTTTTGCGTGTCGTTGATGGTAATGGACGTTCTGGTGTGATTTTTACTGGAACTTCTGTCGAATCTTCTTTCGAAACAGTTTTCAGTAAAAGTGCCACTAAATCTTCAGCTGAATATTGGGTCAATAATTCGCTTGCCGTTTTTTGATATTTATCTAACCCATTTTCATCCAATTGTTTTTGGATGTTTTCAACAGCATTTCCAATTTGACCTTGTAAAGCTTCGATTTCGGTTGGTGGACGTAGTGGATTCATACGCTTCTTCGTCAGTTCTTCAATAACATGCAAGTAACCCATTTCATTGGGTGTTACAAACGTAACGGACAAGCCGCCCTTTCCTGCTCTTCCCGTACGACCAATACGATGCACATAGCTTTCTGGGTCTTGAGGAATATCATAATTGTAGACATGTGTTACACCAGAAATATCTAAACCTCTCGCTGCCACATCTGTCGCTACAAGGATATCTAAATGACCATTTTTAAAGGAGCGTAGTACACTCATTCTCTTTTGTTGTGACAAATCGCCATGAATTCCTTCTGCTTTGTATCCACGCATTTCTAATCCTTTGGCTAATTCATCCACACGTCGCTTCGTACGACCAAAAATAATCGTTAATTCGGGTGTTTGGACTTCTAACAAACGCGTCATGACATCAAATTTTTCAAAATCTTTACAACGGACATAGTATTGATCAATTAGACTTGCAGTCATTTCTTTCGTTTTGATCTTTATATGTTCAGGATTTTTCATGAATTTAACACCAATTCGTTTGATACTATCTGGCATAGTTGCAGAAAATAGTAACGTTTGACGTTGTTCTGGAATTTTGCTGATAATTTTTTCAATGTCCTCTAAGAAGCCCATATTCAGCATTTCATCCGCTTCATCTAATACAAGAGTTTCGATATGTTCTAGTTTCACCGTACGACGACCAATATGATCTAGTAATCGACCTGGTGTTCCAACTATGATATGTGGATTATCTTTTAATGAACGGATTTGACGACCAATATCAGCGCCACCGTAAACGACTTGCACACGAATTTTTTTATCTCTTCCTAGACGATAAAGTTCTTCCTGTGTTTGAATCGCTAATTCTCTCGTTGGTGCAATGACCAATCCTTGGATCTCGCGTTTCTTTATATCAATTTTTTCTAACATAGGTAAACCAAAAGCAGCGGTTTTACCTGTACCTGTTTGAGCTTGTCCTATTACATCTTTGCCTTCCAATGCAAGAGCAATTGTTCCTTCTTGGATTGGAGTCGCCTCTTCGAAGCCTGATCTCTTTACTGCTTTTAGTAGATCTTCTCCTAGGCCTAATTCTTCAAATTTCAAATGTTATCCTCCTAAATCTATATGCGGGCTATTTTTACCGAATCTTCTTGAATCCACATCCTTCAAATTCTAACACATTTTTGCTAATTTTACAATTGTATTTTCATTAAAATTTCACAATCTTTTTCACAACTTGATTTAAATGCATCCCATTACTCGCTTTTAACAGGATCATATCAGCTGGTTTCAAGGAATTTTGAATTGCTTGTACGAGCTTTTCTTGCTCGTCCTTTTGAAAAGAATAAACAGGCAAGTACGGATATCTCGTTTTCAATTCTTCCGCTAAATGTTTCATCTGCTCTCCCAAAAGAAAAACCTCTTGCACTTGATCTGGTCGTATGTGCTCAGCAATTCCACAATGCATTGCTGCTGATTTTTCACCAAGGTCCAACATATCACCTAAGACAACGATTTTTTTTCCGTGACAGAGCAATTTTGAGAAACTATCTAAAACCAAGCTCATCGCCGTTGGATTGGCATTGTATACATCACTCAATACCTCGGCACCATTTAACGCCGTCAGCCATTGGGTCCGGTTTTGTGTTAAGGTCATCGTCGCGAGTCCTCGCATCATTTTTGCTGGTTCAACGTGAAAATACTGCCCAACTAACAAGGCAATCAAGGCATTTTGTGTGTTGTATTTGCCTAAAACTGGAATGGAAAAATTTTGTTTTGGATAACCATTCACCTCAAAAATCGTCTTTTCTTTTTCTTCCCTCACATTCGTTGTGTACAGATCACTTTTGCTATCTGTACCAAAAGTTTTAATTGTTTGCGAAATAGTTTGCGTTAATGGTCGTAGTAACTCCTCTGATTCTGGAATAATTAGCGTACCATTCGGCTTCATTCCGGCAATGATTTCCATTTTTGCTTCAGCGATTCCCTTACGTGAGCCTAAATGTTCAATATGTGACTCGCCAATCATCGTAATGGCCGCAATATCAGGCTGACCAATTTTCGATAGCTTTTCAATTTCCCCTTTGTGATCCATCCCCATTTCCAAGACCACTATTTCAGTAGTCGCCGGCATATGTAAGAGTGTATAAGGAACACCAATATGATTATTGTAATTTCCTTGCGTCTTATACGTTCGATAGCGTGGACTAAGGACCGCTTCCACCATATCTTTCGTAGTTGTTTTGCCATTGCTTCCAGTAATCGCAACTACTCTGACCTGATTTTTTTTCAAAAAATAATGCGCAATTTTTTGCATAGCCGTCAACGGATCTGATACGACTAATACAGGGAAATCTTTCGGAATATTGGGTTGATTTTTTTGCCAGAAGCTTCCACCTGCACCGTTTTCCTTTGCACGTGCGACAAAGTCATGCCCATCTCGTGCTCCCTGAAGCGGGACAAAGAAACTATTTTTCGTTATTTTACGACTATCAAATTCGACTGTTGCGATTTTAAAATCAGGGAACGCGTGCCAATCATTGACTGCTTCTGTCACTTTGGCAATTTCCCAAAAACCTAATTCCATACTTTCAACTCCTGTACGTGATGAAAAGCTGAACAAGGCTTGTTCAGCTTTTCGCTTTTTGATTATTCCACTCGCAAGCTTGCTTTTTGTTGATAACGCATGAGTCCTAATTGAATCAGCTCTTCAATCAGATCGCCATATTGCAAACCCATTTCTTTCCACAATAAAGGGTACATGCTAAATGAAGTAAAGCCCGGCATCGTATTGATCTCATTTAGAAATAATTCATTGTTGCTTGTTAAGAAAAAATCACAACGGCTTAAGCCGCTTCCGTCCAAAGCAAGATATGCTTTTTCCGCATAATTTCGAGCTTTTTCTTGTACATCTTCAGGTATTTCAGCCGGAATTTGCATTTCAATTTCGTTATTAATATATTTTGCATCATAATCATAAAAAGCAACTTCTTTGACAATTTCGCCTGGCAATGTTGTTCGGACCTCTTCATTCCCTAAAACAGCGACTTCAATTTCACGCGCTTCAATCCCTTGCTCCACCATTACACGACGATCATACTGGAAGGCAAATTCAATCGCTTGTTGGAGCTCTTCTCGATTATCGGCTTTGCTGATTCCCACACTGGAGCCCATATTCGCTGGCTTGACAAACATCGGATAAAGCAAGCTGCCTTCACATTGTTCAAACGTAATTTGCGGCTGTTCTTTCCATTTAGTTTTCATAACAGATACATAGGGAACCTGTGGCACACCCACTTGTTGCAAAATGTTCTTTGTCATAATTTTATCCATCCCGCACGCACTTGCCAAAACACCACAACCAACATAGGGCATATCCAACATTTCAAATAGGCCTTGGACTGTTCCATCTTCACCATTTGGGCCATGCAAAATCGGAAAAATAATGCTTTCTTCTTCTTTTATCCCTGAAGGATCAATTTCCTTCGAATTATCGCTAGTTAGATTTAATAGTGCAGCCTCCGTGGGCTTCTCATGTAGCAATGGCCCTTTAAGCCATGTACCTGTTTTCGTAATCTCAATCAATTGTACAGAATAATAATCATAATAAATGGCTTGCAATACTGAAAATGCCGATAGCAAAGACACTTCATGTTCTGCACTTTTTCCCCCATAAATCAAAATGATTTTCAAAGTGTTCCCTCCCTTAGATAAATCTTTCAAGGTCCTTTTGCTATTCTATTATACTTTATTTTGAAAAAAAACACTATTTCTTATTTTAATTCTTTTTTCTCAAAAAAAAAACAAGCTCGGTCATCTTTCTTAGACTACGCTTGTTTTGAAAATAAACCCTTTTCATCCTCTTCTTGATACAAATGCCAATTTCGTTTGTTCGCATCGTAAACCAGCGCGCCGATCTTCGTTTCTTCTTTGTAAGAACGTTCCTCTAGTTTTTTCACTCGGTCTTCCACTACATAGATAGGGATCGTGTATGTTTTGTTTATCAACTCGCTTTGCGAAAAGCTTAAAACAACTCCTTCTTGAAAAATAGGTTTTAGCTGCTTAATTAAATCATCTGACATATATTCCACAGCGACTGCTCTTTTAAAAAAAGATTTGCGGTCATTTAACTTTTCCAATAAAATTCGAGTGATTTTATCACCAATAATCCGATAGAATTCTTCTAAGTGCCGATAATAAATTTTGGTCGATCCTTCGGCCATTTCAAAAAAAACAAAATTATTCTGTAATTTATAGAAAAAAGGTGAATGCAATTGTGTTCGCATATGCCCAAAATAAAGTAACTCTGAAATCTCTAAAGGAGTTAATTGTTTTAAAAAATCTATGTCATTAAAATCAATCCATTTTGTTTGCAGATTTCTTTTTTTCCTAATAAGAGAAAAATATTCTTCTACTTGTTCTCTACCACGAACAATCTTTAATCCGGTATGGGATTCAAACTCACCTTCAACACTCGTTGGATCCAGTAGCAAAAGATTAGAGGGACGTTCAACAACGGAATGCGTAAAATCAATATTCGTGATGCCTTTAGATAGTACTGAATTTGTGATACTATCCAAATGAACATACAAGCCATCCGTCATTTTTATCTCTCCTTTCTGCTTATGTTATTATTTTACAACATATAACAGGAAAAAACGTCAAAGATTTGGTTAAAATTGTATTACATATTTGCCCATTTTTATAAAATGTCGCAATACAGATGTAATATTTACTTTTTTGACACTATTTTTTTTTTATTTTATCTATGGTATTATTATAAAAACACTGAAAGGAGCAATTCTCATCAGAAAAAATGGTCATTCAAAAAAAACATCGAAATTAAAACGTTGGTTGACAAATATCTTTCTCTTATTATTACTCGTCATTGGTTTAGCATTGGTTTTTAATGAACAAATTAAGTCTCTTTTTGTTCAAAATATGACTACATCCAATCAGGTAGATAAGCTCACTGTCAAAAAGATTACTCGCAACAAACAGAAAAAAGCCACATTTGATTTTAACTCAGTTGAATCGCTTGATTTTGATACCATCGTTCGCGCACAGCTTTATAAAGATAAATTAGCGGTAATTGGCGGTATCGCTGCGCCATCCGTCAAGCTTAACTTACCCATTATCAAAGGAGTTTCAAACTATGCATTGGCGGTTGGTGCTGGAACGATGAAGGAAGATCAAAAAATGGGAGAAGGTAACTACGCACTAGCCAGTCACCATATGATCAATGAATCCTTGCTTTTTTCACCATTAGTCAACATTAAGCAGGACGCCGTTGTTTATCTTACAGATCTTTCTACTATCTACACCTATAAAGTTACCTCGACTGAATATGTAACACCAGATCGAGTGGATGTAATTGAGGACGTCCCTGGGAAAAAATTACTGACACTGGTTACATGTGATACTACTGGCAACAAACGTTTAATTGTTCATTGCGAACTGTCTAGCTCGACTACTACTAAAAAAGCAAGCGCAGATGCAAAAAAAGCGTTTAATATTCAGAAAAATACCTATTAATCAAGTAAAAAAGAGAGGGTTGATGAATCGTTCATCATCACCCTCTTTTTTTATAGAAAAACGTCACACATTCAAAATTTTTTTCAATTCATTTTAGTGTTTACGAACAATTAGAGCTCCTGGTTTCACTATAGAAAGATCCTAAAATAAATAAAAAATGAGTCGGTACAAAGAATTTTTTTGCTTATGCCTGCACTTCATTTTTATGATCCGGCTCCTTCATTTTCTGCAACCACGCTTGACAGCCTCGATTAATTAGCTGATAAGTTAGCTCAAAATCGCCAGTATAGTACGGATCTGGAACTTCTTCATACGCACAATTTTGTACAGCTGATAAGAACAGATGAATTTTCCCTTTTGCAGATTTTGGTGCCATTCTTGCAAGATCTTTTACATTTTGCTTATCCATGCCTAAAATCAAATCATATTCGGCAAAATCTTGAGCGGTTATTTGAGCAGATGACATTTCTTTGGTGGAGATTCCCATTCGATCCAGAATTTTTTGCGTTCCTTGATGAGGGGGATTTCCATGCTCCCAACCGCTTGTCGCCGCAGAACCAGCTTTTACTTTTTCAGATAATGCTTCCTCTGCCACTATTTTTTTAAAAATACCTTCTGCCATAGGTGAACGACAAATATTACCTAAACAAACAAATAAGACTTTTTCCATTCCGTTTAATCCTTTCATTCGTTATTCATTTAACAATTAATCGTTTTTTTATAAAAAAGTGAGTAGAAGCATCCGGAATTTTTGTCGATCTGCTTCTGTATAAGGTTTCGGTCCTTTCGTTCTTTGGCCACTTTTCCGTGCCATCGCGCTCACATATCGACTCTGTAAAAGCTGATCCATCGTTTCTTCTTTGTATTGAAATCCTTGGTGGTGCAAAACAATCGCTGCTTTTCCAAGTGCAAGCGAAGCAAGTCCGTAATCTTGTGTAACCAATATATCTTCTTTTTGCAGATACTGCATAATTCGAAAATCCGCTGCATCACGGCCATCATCCACATAGATAAATGTAACATTTTCCGGTACTTCTTTTTGAGAAAAATGGGAAACACTAGTAACAATAACTACCTTGACATTTTTTTCCAACGCTTCTTCAATCACAACAGCTTTGACTGGACAAGCATCTCCGTCAATATAAATATTCATCCTGTTCACTCCTTGTCGCTAGCTTCTCTTTCTATTGTACCGCAAAAAAAGTTTGCTGGACACTCTGCCAGCTGACCTTTCATTTCCTGCTTCTTTTTTACATTATTTCTCAAGAAGATGTGCCTAGCAATAAAAGAAAAATGGATTTAGCACACATATTCAAATTTTACAAAAAATAAAAAGCCCTTTCAACGGGCTCAATATTTTTACGCATATTTTTCTTCGCAATCATCATAAAACTGAATTTCTACAGTATGGGTTAAGATATCAGCATAGCTGTAAGAAACTCTTTCAAATGAATTTTCTTCTTGATCTAAGTCGACAATAAATACTGCCGGATAGGTTTCGGTCAATATACCTCTGCGTTCAGTTTGACGCTTACGACCTGTCTGCGCAACTAGCAAAATTTTGCTACCTACTCGAGACTCTAAATCCTTTTTAATCGTTGCTAAAGTTGCTGGCATCTCCTTCACCCCTTAGCTTACAGAATAACACAAAATACTAAAAATGTCAATTTTATCACATTACGAATCGCAACGCAAGTGTAAAAATCTATTTTTTATTTTTTGGAAAATTCTATTATTTATAGTTGGCAACTCTCTCCTTTGAAAAACAAAAAAGGTTGCTCCTTGCGAACAACCTTCAGTATTTATTTGGCTAATGGATCGATACATTTTTCCCAAATAATAGCCTTTTGAGACTGTAGTGAAAGAGGAACATCCAGAATCCTTTGATTGCTACTTCCGCGAAACTGCAAGCGTAGATCGCGTTTTTTCAACTCAAAACGGCCGTCAACTAAGACATCAATCTTGCTAAGCAACTCTAATTTATCCTCCGTATCAACGATTAATTCCTCAAATGTATAACCTGACCATGACCAAATATCTTTCGTATGACCGAATTCAGCACGAAAACGATCCACTAAATGCAAACATACTTCTGTATTCATAAAAGGTTCACCGCCTAGTAGCGTTAAACCTTGAACGTATTCTTGATCTAAATCGCTGATAATGCGATCTTCTAATTCTTTTGTGTACGGCGTCCCATAATGAAAATTTTGAATGGCTTTATTAAAGCAGCCTTCGCAAGCAAAAAGACAGCCGCTAACATAGATACTGCAGCGAACGCCTTCTCCATCAACAAAATTATATGGCTTGTAATCCGCAATGTAATTTTGACTGTAGTCTTTCGCTTGCCATTCTTTTGGCTTTGGATTGCGCATTTTTCACACTTCTTTCTGCGAAAGAAAAGCTCAGAAAGTTGAGCTTTTCCCTTTATTTCATGTGTTTAACACGAGCGGATATTTCTTTGTGGCGTCCATAAACCATCGGACGTGCTTGTGGATTTCCTAAATAGCCGCAGGTTCGTTTTACCACATCGCAAGATTTAGGATCATGATTGCCACAGCTTGGACATTCAAAACCACGTTCTGTTGGATTGAAATCACCTTCAAAACCACATTCATAACATCGATCAATTGGCGTGTTGGTTCCCAAATAGCCAATCCGATCATATGCATAGTCCCAAACACTTTCCAGCGCTTTGGGATTTTGTTGTAACACAGGGTACTCACAATAATGAATAAAACCCCCTGAACAATATTTGGGATAGTCTTTTTCAAAATCTAGTTTTTCAAATGGAGTTGGATTTTTACGCACATCGTAATGAAAACTGTTTGTATAGTAGTCTTTATCCGTAATATTTTCAACTACGCCAAATTTTTCTTTGTCCATTCTACAAAAGCGGTCCGTTAAACTTTCGCTCGGTGTCGAGTATACACTAAAATGGTAGCCATATTCGTCGCCCCAAGTATCTGCATGTTCTTTCAATGATTTCACAATATCCAATGTAAAGCTTTTTGCTTCCTTGTCTTGTTCCCATGCTCCACCATAAAAAGCAGAAGCGACTTCATAAAGACCAATATATCCTAAAGAAACAGTCGCACGTTTATTTTTAAACAACTCATCCACTGATTCATTCCGATTGAGTCGTTTACCAAAAGCTCCATTCATGTATAAGATAGGCGCATTGGCTGGTGTTGCTTCTTTACATCGTTCTACACGATAAACAAGTGCATCTTTCATAATGCCCAAGCGTTCTTCTAACAAGGCCCAAAATTTTTCTTTATTCCCTTTAGATTCCATTGCAATTCTTGGTAAATTAAGGGTCACTACACCTAGATTCATCCGACCAACATTAACTTCTGTGCCTGTTTCATCTTTCCAGCCTTGTAAGAATGAACGACAACCCATAGGTACTTTAAAGCTACCTGTTAACTCCACAATCTTGTCATAATTTAAAACATCAGGATACATTCTTTTGGTTGCACATTTCAAAGCCAGCTCTTTAATATCATAATTCGCATCTGCCGGATTTAAGTTTACGCCTTTTCGTAAGGTGAATATTAGTTTAGGAAAAATAGCCGTCCGCTTTTCGCTTCCCAAACCTTCAATCCGAATCTGTAGAATTGCTTTCTGAATTTCACGTTCAAACCAATTTGTACCCAAACCAAAGCCTAAAGAAGTAAACGGCGTTTGTCCATTAGAAGTAAACAATGTATTGATTTCATACTCCAAACTTTGCATTGCATCGTAAATATCTTTTTTGGTTTTTGTTTCAACATATTCAACTTGCTTTTCTTCACTTTCGATCCAACGTTGCGCATCTTTTGTATGTTTTTCATAGTTTAATTTGGCAAAGGGCGCTAACAACTCATCTACTCGATCAGCCGAACAGCCGCCATATTGACTTGAAGCGACATTCGCAATAATTTGCGATATTTGGGCAGTCGCAGTTTGAATCGATTTTGGCGGTTCAACATCCGCATTGCCAATTTTGAAGCCGTCGTTCAGCATTCCTTTAAAATCAATTAAACAACAATTGGTCATTGGTGTGTATGGATGATAATCCAAATCATGATAATGAATATCTCCTTTTTGATGTGCATTCGCAATATGAGCTGGTAGTAACTTTAATCCGATTGATTTGCCCACTATTCCGGCCGTCAAATCTCTTTGTGTATTAAATACATCACTGTCTTTATTGGCATTTTCATTTACAACTGCGCTATCTTTATTAATTAGCTTACCAATCGTAATGTTAATATCCGTCGATTGACTCCGATCAAAGTCTCTCTGTGTTCGGTAATTTATGTACTCCTTCGCCAACTTGTATTCTCTTTGATCTAATAAAATATGTTCGACAATATTTTGAATTTCATAAATTTTTACATTTTCACTAAAACGCTCCGCAATCTCTGAATCAATTCTCGAAACAATTCCTTGAATTCGTTCATAAGACAACGGCTGAAGTTTTCCTTCTACCTTTTTTTCGGCTTTTAATAATGCTTCATAAATTTTTTGTTCTTCAAATTCAACAAAACGGCCATCTCGCTTGATGACTTTAATTTTGCTCAATTTTGAACTTTCAAGAGGAATAAACTTTCTTTCTGTTTTTAATTCGATCATCGCATATACATCTCCTTCACTCACTAATTTTAACCGATAGACATAAAAAATTCAACTATATATTGTGCTTATTCGTTAAATATAACAAAAAATCAACTATATATAGTATTTCCCTTTCTGATACTACTGAGCATGTATTCTTGTATTCCCTTTGTACTCATCGTTTTCCCTTGTGAAAAAAATCCGAATCATAGAAAAAAAACATTTATTCGTACCAATAGAATAAATGTTTTCTTCGTTAAATTATTTTAAACCCTTCATTCCCCGAACTGAAACTAAACAAATTTCTTCATTGATCATTTCAATTTCACGTTTTGTCTTATCAATATACTTGATATTTTCTTTATTCACCACAAAGGACTTATGGCATCGGTAAAAATTAGTTGCGATATTGGCTAATTCTTTAATCGAATGATAAAATTCCAACTGCCCATTTTCCATATGTAAAATAATTTTATGTGGAACAGTGGACGATTCAAAGAACATAATTTCGCGATAATCAATGCCTCTAATTTGACTTCCCACACTTACTTTAAAAACCTTTTTCTCTTCGCGGTGATCATTTAAATACCGCTTATTGGCAATTGCCATACATTCGCCGACACGCTTTTGAATATCATTACTATCATCCTTGATAATATAATCTAACGCTTCTACTTTATAGGTGAATGTCATATAAGCCAACTCACTATGCGTAGTGATAAACACAATTTTTCCTAAATCATCATAGTTTCGAATTTCAGCTGCTAAATCAATTCCGGTCATTGTATCATTTAATTCTACATCCAAAAAATATAATCCTGTCATATTTTTATGTGATTGCACATAATCTAATACTTCATGAGGACAGTGAGTAGCGAGAACTAACTCCATATCGTATTCCTCAATCATAATATAATTTTGAATATACAATTCCAACCTTTGTCTTTGTGCAACGTCATCTTCACAAATAAATATAGACAACACCGTACTTCACTCCTTGTTCATGACAATGATTTTTTGAATAAATTTATCTCCCAGTATCAATGTCTCCAAGACAGCATTTGGGCAAGAACCAATCATTTCTGAGAGCGTCGTCAATCCGAGCCCGCGATCTGGTCCCTTCGTCGAAAATCCTTGCTGTTTTAACTGATGAATTCTTGGAATATCCTTGTTACATGTATTCTCAACGATTAGCATAATATCTTTTTCGTTTTTTATTACGGCAACTTGGAGCTTTCCATAATTAAGTTCCACTAATTTTTCAATTGAATTATCGAGGATAATACCCAGAGCACGAACAAGAAATACTGGCTCCATTGGAATATTCTCAACCAAATGTTTTGCTTCAAAAGTCGTTTCAATACCTAAAGATTGTGCGTGCATCAACTTGGATGCCAATATACTTTTCACTTCTTTATTGTAAATGTTTCGGAGGTTTTCTAACTGAAAATTGGCGAGATCAAAATTAGCTGATGATTTTTGAATTTTTTCAAAATAATATTTTTCCAGTCCGATATAATCTTTCTCCCGAATATAGCTTTCCATCGATGTTAAAATATTCTGATAATCATGCCTAAATTTTCGTAACTCCATATATTGCTGCTCAATTTCTTTGGTATATCGTTGCATAGTTTCAAATTCTGCTTGTACTTTTTCAGCCTCAGATTTTTTCTGAACAGATTCAAAATAAAAGAAAAA
>JAATGB010000059.1 GCA_015654945.1 Lactobacillales bacterium
TATGGCACATCCGCTTATTTTATGGATTATTTTGGTTTAAAAAATTTAACAGAATTACCTGATATTAGTGAAATGGAAGCAACTCTTGAAAATGAAGCGCCAAGTGATTTGTTTTTTGATCGGTTTCAAGCAGAATTAAACCCAACGGAAGAAACAAAAACCAACGAAAATGTAAAGGACGAATAAATAATGGAAAGATTACAGAAAGTAATTGCTCAGAGTGGCGTTGCTTCAAGAAGAAAAGCCGAAGAATTAATTGCTGGCGGACATGTGACAGTTAATCACAAGCTAGTAACAGAAATGGGGATTAAAGTTTCACCCAATGATAAAGTTGAAGTTGATGGTGTGCCACTTTCTCATGAATCCTTAGTATACTATCTTTTCTATAAACCACGTGGTGTTATTTCAGCGGTAAAGGATGACAAAGAGAGAAAAGTTGTGACCGATTATTTAACTGATGTTACGGAGCGAATTTATCCAGTCGGACGTTTAGATTATGATACATCTGGTTTGCTCTTATTAACAAACGATGGTGATTTTTCACAAAAATTAACTCATCCCAGTCATGAAATTGAAAAAGTTTACGTAGCGAAAGTTAAGGGTCTGGCTTCAATTGAAAGTTTAAATCCTTTGAAAAAGGGCGTAATCATCGAAGGTAAGAGAACGGCTCCAGCGAAGGTTCGTGTGATTAGCAATGAGCGGAATACCAATACAAGCATTGTAGAACTGGTCATTCATGAAGGACGTAATCATCAAGTTAAAAATATGCTTCAAGCAGTTAATTTACCCGTCATGAAGCTGAAACGAGAACGTTATGGTAATTTAGATTTAAAAGGGTTACAACCCGGTTATTACCGCAGATTATCAAAAAAAGAAGTGACAAATTTATTATTACTTGTAAAAGAAGAAGGATAACACTAATAAATAGTAAGCAAAAGGGTTGCTTTTCTCTTTTTACTGAGTATAATTAAGAATGTACTAAAAATAAAATAGTTAAGGTTCGTCTTCAGGGGCAGGGTGTAATTCCCGACCGGTGGTTATAGTCCACGACCCGTTTTGCATCGCAAAATGGCCGATTTGGTGTAATTCCAATACCGACAGTAAAGTCTGGATAAAGAAGATAGGGCTTATTTGGATAGAGATTTTTCAGATAAGATGCCTACTACTTTTTCGCCCAATTAGGGAAGAAAAGTAGTTTTTTTGTTTGATAATTTTTATGCAAGGGCTCGCCAACGAAGAAGACTCCTTGATCCAGGAGGAATTTTTATGAGAAAAAGTAAGACACAGAAGGTTGTTTTACTGTCCATGCTCGCTTCAATTGCATTTGTACTAATGTTTTTTGTGATTCCAATGCCGTTTTTATCGTTTTTAAAGTTGGATTTCAGTGATATTCCGATTTTAGTCGGTACGTTTATGTACGGTATGGGAGGCGGAGTCGTAGTCGCTTTTGTTCGTTCGTTATTACATTTTATAATAACTGGTGGCGACTTAGTAAATTTAATTGGAGATACAGCAAGCTTTTTCGCTTCACTTGCTTTTGTATTGCCAATCTATTTATTTTATAAAAAAGAGAAAAATGTGAAAGGACTACTTAAAGGTGCAATCGCTGGAACGCTCTCACTTACGGTGGTGATGTCACTCGCTAATTATTTTGTACTGACACCCATTTACATCAAGGTGTTAGGTTTTGATTATGGCATGCCCATCCAAAAAATGGTTTTATTTGGTATTTTACCTTTTAATTTAATCAAGGGCGTTAGTGTCAGTGTCGTCTTTATGCTCGTTCAAGGAAAATTACTTGGGTGGTTAAACAGCAAAATGCATGTAAAAGAAGTACCAAAAGAAACAACAATTAAAAAATAAAAATAGCAAGAGATGAGCCGACAATAAATCGTAGATTTGTTTGTCGGCTCATCTTTGTCGTTGTATCTAGCAAGTCGTTTTTTACACAACCACAAGCGGATGATTTCTATTTTATCTGAATCATGGTACACTAATTATGATCAAGTAGAATCGCTCGTGTGGGGCATTTCTGATAGGCTTTTAAGCAAGTTTCAAGCTGTTCTTCCTTGACGATTATTTCTTTTGACAGCGGTTCTTCTTTAAAAAAAACGAGACCGTCGTCTGTATAGTCAAAGACAGTTGGCGCATAAATTTGACAGAGGCCACAAGCAATACATTTTTCTGGCACGATTTGACATAACATTCTATCACTCATTCCTAAGTAGAGGTTTTTTTATGAAGTATTTTGATAATTTCATTTTAACGTTATTTTCTCATAGATACAAGATGAGAGGTTCTACCTTACTCCATTTATTTAACGGCAAGCGTACTGCCTCTGTCTTATTATATGGTTATTTTTATAATGGCTTGCCTTTCTTTGGCTTATTTCCAGAGCTAACCGCTTCAAAATTGGCAAAGACATTTCAAAAATTAACAGAATTAAAATACTTAACTTTGCA
>JAATGB010000122.1 GCA_015654945.1 Lactobacillales bacterium
GCAATGATGACTGAATCGACAGTTTGATGTGGGCGCGCTGCATGACCGCCTTTCCCTTGGATATCAATGGTAAAACTATCTGATGCTGCTGATCCATAA
Organism: Lactobacillales bacterium; assembly: GCA_015654945.1. Classification (GTDB taxonomy): domain Bacteria; phylum Bacillota; class Bacilli; order Lactobacillales; family Vagococcaceae; genus JAATGB01. The sequence continues at coordinate 100 of JAATGB010000122.1, forward strand.
TAAGGACTATAGCCAATTTTGCCAGCGTCTAAGCCAGAAGAAACATGGATACCAAAGACATAATCGACCTCTTTCAAGGCCCCTGCTTCCACCATACTTTTGGCACCGCCGGGCTGAATTTCTTCCGCATTTTGGTGAATCAATACGACATTCCCTTTCAGCTCTTGTTGATGTTTTTGTAAAATTCTTGCAACACTTAAAAGTGCAGAAGTATGAACATCATGTCCACATGCATGCATGACTCCTTTATTTTGTGAAATAAACGGGACATCCGTCGCTTCTGTAATCGCTAATGCATCAAAATCCGCTCGTAAAGCGATTGTCGGACCCGCAAAACCACCGGTGATTTTTGCAATAATTCCGTATCCATTACCGACATTTTCTTTGATGTCCGTAATTCCATAAGAACGTAGTGCCTTCACAATAAATGCAGCCGTCTCTTTCTCTTGAAAAGATAATTCTGGATGTTCATGTAAATAGTGCCGATTTTCAAGTGTTTCTGCTTGGTTTTCAGTCAATTCAGTTACCCATTGTTTTAAGCTCATGCATATTCACCTGCCTTCTTGTCTGTATCACTACCTTCCGTTTTTGCTCCGGACAAGTAATGATCGATAATTAAAGAAAAAGCTTTTGCACCGACAAGCATGCTCCGTTCATCTACAGTAAACTTGCTATGATGATGTGGATAATTGATTTCTTGCTCTGGAATTCCTGCTGGTACATAGAAAAATGTTCCAGGCTTTTCCTCCAAATAATAAGCAAAATCTTCACCGCCCATAGCAGGCGCAACGGCTTCTGCTTGTCCTGCACCAAATTTCTTTTCAAATAAATTTTTGACTAACTCAGTTGGCTCTTTGTGATTAAAGACTGCTGGGTACCCTTTTTCATATGAAACGGTTGCTTTTGCACCATGTGCTTCACAGATCAAAGCTGTCATTTTTCGCATTTCGCTTTCAACTAAGGCTTGCACTTCTGGATTAAGGGTTCGAACTGTTCCTTTAAGAGTTGCTGTATCTGCAATAATATTGTGTGCCCCTTCACCTGATTTAAAGATCGCAATCGTTAGGACACCTGATTCGGATGGATCTTTTTTTCTACTAATAATTGTTTGTAATTGCTGGATTAAAAAAGCAGCAACCACAGTGGAATCCGTCGTCATATGCGGTGCTGATCCATGACCTCCCGCCCCCTGAATCTTGATTTCAAAATTATCACTTGCTGCCATTGCATAACCCGAACAGTAATTAATTTTGCCATCAAATTTATCGTTACCGTGGACATGCAGTCCATAAATATAATCGATTTCACTTAATTCTCCAGACGCGACAATTGCTTTTGCGCCACCGGGCGGTAATTCTTCTGCATGCTGGAAGATAAAAATGATTTTTCCATAAAGCGGATCAGTTGAGGCTTTAACTGCTTTTGCAACACTTAATAAAATAGCTGTATGAACATCATGTCCACATGCATGCATGACACCGTCTTTTTGTGAACGAAATTCTAAATCGGTTTCCTCTTGGATGGGTAAGGCATCGAAATCTGCTCGAAGTCCAATAATAGGTCCTTCATTTTGGCTATCGTATGTCGCTAAAATTCCATTGCCACCAACATTTTCTTTTATGTCTGAGTAGCCATACTCTTTCAGCTTTTTCAAAATATATTCTCGCGTATGTTCTTCTTGAAAAGATAATTCTGGATTCATATGGAGATAGCGGCGCAACTTTACCGTCTCATCGTAACTATCTTCAATAATCTTTTCTAAATTCTCATATAGCAAATTTTTCCCCCTCTTTCATACTTCCAAAATGGCGATGATTTGTGTTAGAACTTATGACGTATTATAGAAATATTACAACGAATAGTCAAGAATTTTTCACATCTTTTTTTAACCATACTCTAATTTTTCTGAAAATTCTGCATTTTAATACGAGAAAAAAAGGATTTTATTAATAAATACACTTTTTGTTTATAGTTATTTTATATGCTATATATGCTTTTTATAACAAAAAATATGATAATTCATTTTGTTATGTAACTAGTCGATGAAAAATAACAAGTAAATTTCTTTAAATTTTTTTTGTCTTTTTTTTGTCTTGACACTTCTCATTTTTGCGCCTATTATTTCAATTAAAATATTTTCTGAAAATTTCAACAAATTTATTTTACAGGAGGAAAAAAATGGACAAACAAGGAATTATCGAAGCGATTGAAGCAAAAAAGGAAAAATTCATCACTGCTGCTAATAATATTTGGGAAACACCTGAACTACGTTTTGCGACAAAGAAATCGGTGCAAGAACACTACAACATACTTGAAACGGAAGATTTCACAATTGAAAAAGGCGTTGCGGGTATGGAAAATGCTTATGTCGCAACTTTCGGTAGCGGCAAACCAATTATTGGTATCTTAGGTGAATATGATGCGCTGTCTAATCTCAGTCAGGTGGCGGATTTAGCAGAGCAAAAGCCTTTAATTAGTGGTGCAAATGGACACGGCTGCGGCCATAACCTTTTGGGAACAGGCGCAGTAGCAGGCGCGGTAGGAATTAAAGAATATTTAAAAGAGAGCGGGCTTTCCGGTACGATTAAACTTTATGGTTGTCCAGCAGAAGAAGGTGGCTGTGGCAAATCCTATATGGCAAGGGAGGGGCTTTTTGATGATTTGGATTTAGCCTTAAGCTGGCATCCAGCTGATACAACTGAAGCGTGGGGAGACAGTAGTTTAGCTGTTTATCATGTTTATTATCATTTTAATGGTACTGCAGCACATGCAGCGGGTGCTCCTGAAATGGGACGTAGTGCCTTGGACGCTGCCGAACTAATGAATACTGGTGTTCAATATTTACGTGAACATATCATCGATCAAGCACGGATTCACTACGCCTATAAAGATGCTGGTGGAACTTCCCCTAATGTGGTGCAATCTAGTGCCACCCTTTTTTACTACATTCGCGCACCCAAGATAGAACAAGCCAAAGAAATTTACAAACGTGTCAATAAAATTGCGGAAGGTGCCGCCTTAATGACAGAAACGACGATGAGCGTTGAGTTAGATTCTGCTTGTTTTGACTATATTCCCAATCAAGCACTCACAACTGCGATATACAAAAATTTAGAACTTCTTACACCACTTGAATTTACGCCAGAGGAATTGCGTTACGAGCAAAAGTATTTTGACACGGTACCAAACATTGTGAAGGAAAATCTCTTTGCATCAACTCTTGCGGCCTTTCCAGATAAAAAGGAAGAAGAAATCAAAACAATTGCTGAAATGCCAATTAATTCCGAATTGTTTCCTTTAAAATTTTCCCAACAAACCGGTGGTTCAACTGATGTTGGCGATGTCAGCTGGATTGTTCCAACTGCCCAAGCATATATTGCCTGCGAACCTCATGGTACTCCAGCACATAGCTGGCAATGGGTCGCAAACGGAAAATCATCTGTCGCACATAAGGGACTGCTCGCAGCTGGAAAAGCATTGGCATTGACTGCTTATGACGCCTTAAATCATCCTGAATTAATCGCAAAAGCGAAAAGTGAACATCAAAAAAATCTAAATGGTAAAAGTTATCAATGCGAAATTCCAATGAACATTTTACCTGGAAAATAAACAGTTATTTTTTAGTAAAGCAATACCAAAATCCTTGGTTTTTGGTGTTGCTTTTTTACTGTTTTCTTTAACATAACTCGATTTTAAGCAAAACATTGACCTAAAAAAAAGAAACAATCTCTAAAAATGAAACTTTTCAGGTTTTTCAATGGATTAACTTTCTTACTTGGATATGTTATAAGCCAATTCAAAAAAAGTAACGTACCTAAAAACGTTCTGGCCTAACATGCCTATATGCACAAAATTATAAATTCCCTATTTTTGTGTATTTTTCAGATAATTATTGCTTATTTTTTCGAGTAACCTATTCAAAAAAATTCGCAATGGCTTTTAAAATTCGTAGCAACTTATACTTTTTTTTATGACACAGCAACGATAGTTTCATTTTTTCGGCTTTCATCATGCATGCAACAAAAAAAGAACAAATGAGTTTCTGTTTCTCATCTGTTCCGTTCTATTTATAGCCTTATTCTTTTTCTTGATGAACATTCACTTCATTTTTCGTTGGATTGCGTTTAGTAAAGTTTTCAAGCAATTCTTTGACATCTAATCCAGTCGTTTCTTTTAGCGTTTCTTGCGAGGCCGCTAATAAGTTTGTCGCATAATTGGTGACACGATTTGCGCCACTATTTTCGCCGCCTTGTCCCGTATCTACGACTGAAATTTTTTCAATATTGCCTAAAGGTTGCGCCGCTTCTTTCACTAGACGAGGCATCATATCGATAATCATGCTGATCACTGCCGCTTCTCCATATTGTTTGAAGGCTTCGGCAATTTTTGCTTTCGCTTCGGCTTCGGCTTGACCACGTGCTAATATCGATTCCGCAGTTGCTTGGCCTTCTAAACGAACCTGACTTGCATTGGCTTTCGCCATCGCTTCTATGCGGAACTGTTCCGCTTCGGCATCTGCCACCTCTTGTGCTTTACTTGCTAAAGCAGCTTGCTCTTGCGCATAACGATCCGCATCGGCTTTTTTCTTTACTTCTGAATCGTATTGTTTTTCACGACGCGTAATTTCTTTTTCTTCCAATTCGATTTGCTTTTGACGTTCAATAATTTTAACTTCCATCTCTTGTGCCATTACTTCTTGTTGCGCTTTTGCACTTTCTAAACCATAGGCTTGGTCCGCTCTCGCCTTTGCGATATCTTGTTCTTCCTTGTACGCTGCTAGCTTTAATTCTTTTTCCTTTGCAGCTTCGGCAATTTCAGTTTGACGTTCCAATTCCGATTTTTGTGACTCTTTTTCTGCTTGGGCGCGTTTGATTCTGGTTTCTTTATCAGCTTCTGCTTCAGCAATATTCGCATCACGCTTTACTTGCGCAATTCTTGGTTTCCCTAACGAATCTAAATAACCATTTTTATCTTTCACTTCTTTAATTGTAAAAGAGACAATGATTAAGCCCATTTTGGCTAAATCCACACTGGCAACTTCTTGCACACTTTGGCTAAATTTGTCACGGTTTTGATAAATTTCCTCAACCGTCATTGAGCCTAAAATTGAACGCAAATGACCTTCTAATACTTCACGAGCTTCATTCTCTAATTCTGCTCTTGTTTTACTTAAAAATTGCTCCGCAGCCGTTGCAATTTCTTCAACCGAAGAGCCAATTTTGATAATCGACGTTCCATCTGCCATGACAGGAACTCCTTGCTCCGTATAAACCTCTGGTGTCGAAACATCTAACTTGCTCGACAGCAAGCTTAAACGGTTCGAACGTTGAAAAACGGGTAATACAAATGCGCCGCCTCCACGGACAATTTTTACCTTATTTCCAGATTCATCCTTATGAACATTTTTAATACCTAAATAACTACCACTGATAATCAATGCTTCATCTGGCTTTGCCGTCTGATATTTTGAAATAAATACAACCAACATCATTAATAATATCGCAACAACTAAGATAATCGGTACCAACAAAGTATACATTTTTTTCCTCCTCTTTCTTTAAACAAAATTATTTTCATAGGGAATTACGTAACAAACACGTTCACGAATTTCGATAACTAAGACTTTTTCGCCGCTATGCAGCTCCTTTTCTTGTGGTGAATAGAAGGTCGCTGGTCGATTCGTTGAACCCGTCACACTTTTAAGTGCAATCTCACCCATTCCTTTGATCGGAATTGTCGTTACAACTGTCGCAACGCGTCCTTCCAGCTCTTTTTCAGACGAAGATAGCGTCGCATCCGAATTTTTCAATGGTACCAATAGATAAAAGTTTAAAAAGAAAACCAGCAGCGTCGCAATTGCTGCACCGCCGATAAATATCCACCAACTATTAAACTCAGTGAATTTCTCTCCAATAAACCCCACTAAGGAAGTGAACGCAAGCCAAGGAACAATTAACATCGGATCAATCGCACCGTCAAATTGAAAAATATCACCAAACAAAAATAATAAAAACGCAAGACCTGCACAACCAATTAACAGATAAAAATAAATTTGATCTAACGGATATTGGCTAATCTTTTCCAACATTTCACTCGCTCCTTCCGTTATAATTAGTTATATTGTATCAATTATCAGGTCAAAAAACTACTTAAATTTTCAAAAAAAGTAGTAAAAAAACACTGAATGATTTGTTATTTTTTTATTCATTTGATTTCAAGGCCTCAATCATGTTCACTTTCCGCAATTTCCGATGCATAATACCCATAACCACGGTGGAGAAGAGTAAGGTTAAAATACCTGAATAGACATAGCTTTGCCAATGAATCGTAGGCGAGAACATCATTAAATCGACTTCAGCAGTTTTTAAAACGAAGGCATGCAATAATTTTCCAATCAAACAACCCACTAAAATTCCCAAAAAGGTAAGAATATTATTTTCACGATACACATACATCGTGACCTCTTTGTTATAAAAACCCAAGACTTTAATCGTCGATAGTTCCCGAATCCGTTCTGAGATATTGATATTCGTAAGATTGTATAACACGATAAACGCAAGTAAGGCGGCCGATATAATCAAGACCCATACCACAATGTTCAAGCTTCCCATGGTGTCATCCATCGCATTACTTTGATCCGATAGAAAGCTAACATTGGCAGCCTTCTTGGTTGCAATTAATTGATTGGCAAGTTGGTCCTTATTGGTCGGCTCGTGTTTAAACAATAAAAGCTCTCCAGTAGCTTTTGGTTTTTCTTTCATGATTTTTTGGTAATAAGCTGGGCTCATGTACACATAGTGCATGAGATAATTTTCGGTAATGTGGGCCACTTTTACTTTATAAATTTGATTATCACTAGCCGTTAATGGAATGGTATCCCCTACCTTCACATCAAACAGATTGGCGAGTTTTTCCGTGATAATTGCACCTGAATCAGTTAATTTGTACTCTTTTTGCGTTACGCGATTTTGCAGCGAAACAAATTTCGAAAAATCAGTCGTCTTTTCTGGAACACTCACAACAACTTCTTGTGTTGGTGAGCCTGCTTTTTTATAGCTATAATTTTTTAAGAGGATCGGCAGGCTTTCTTGATAATTTGAGGATTTGGCAAGCGTTATTTGGTATTCATTCGTTTCCGTTTTTGTTGCATCTTCTTTATATGTCACAGTTGCTTGGTAGTGCCACAGATCATCAAATTGGGTTTTTACGAGGTTCCCAATTGAATCTTTTAAACCAAAACCAGTAATAATCATTGCCATACAACCAGCTATACCTAACACAGTCATAAACATCCGTTGTTTATAGCGAAACAGATTACGTGCTGTGACCTTTTGGTTAAAGTTAAGTCGCCGCCAAATCATAGGCACACGTTCCAACAAAATTCGTTTGCCTGCTTTTGGCGCTTTCGGACGCATGAGGATCGAGGGTGAACTGAACAAATCCACTCGTAAAACTGCGAGCGCCGACAAAGTGGTACACAAGATCGCCACTACAATAGATTCAACTGCATAGCTTAAATAGTACGAAATCTGCACATCTGGCAATATATAAAGCCCACTATATGCATTAAAAATAATAACCGGGAATAATTCATACCCCACAATCAGACCTAACACGCTACCGATTATACTTGAAAAAAGTGCATACACAAGGTATTTCTCAGCAATTTCCCAATTTCGATAGCCTAATGCTTTTAATGTCCCAATCTCACTACGCTTCTCATCAACCATCCTAGTCATCGTTGTCAAACAAACTAATGCTGCGATTAAGAAGAAAAAGACAGGAAAGACAGTCGCAATTTCAGAGAGTCGTTTCGCATTTTCTTTAAATTCTGAAAAACCAGGATTGTCCTCTCGATCATAATAATAGTAAACTGGTGCTGCCATTTTGGCGACATTCGTTTTCTCCGTTTGTAGTTTTTCCTTTGCAGCCGTTAATTTTTGCACTTCTTTTTGATAGCTGGCTTCCGCGGAAGCCAGCTGTGTTTGCGCTTGTTGGAGCTGATTTTGCAGTTGTGCCAATTGGCTTGGTTCCGTAATCAGACCTTGGGCAAGCGTCGCTTTGAGTTGCGCTGTCTGTTCTGTAGCAGTTGTTAGTTCATTTTTTCCTTGTTGCAGAGCTGCTTCACCAGTAGTTAGTTTCTGTTCATTTTCAGCGATCGTTTGGTAGGCAGCTGTTTGGACTTCTGCTAAGCGCTTTGCGGGTCGATCTTTGAGAATTTTTTTTAGAAATTTTTCATCTGCTGCTTGTTTTTTCGTGTATTCTTTGCTATAAGTATCACTCTTTTTTAAATCATTAAATCGAATTACCACTTCTGAATAGACATCCATTTGAAAATCAGCTTCGGGAATCACCGCAAAATAATCGATTTTTCCTTTGCCCACAGTAGTTGTTCCTCTAGAAGTAGTCTCAATATAGACCGGAGTATTCACCCAACCCACAATGGTGTATTTTTTCTTTTTAACTTCTGAACCTGCTTCTTTGCTCGTCAAGGTATAGGTGTCGCCAATTTCTAGCTTTTTATCCTGCTTGGCATAATTCGAATCAAGCGCAATTTCACCACTTTTACGTGGCAGTCTTCCTTTGACGACTTGATATTGATTAATCGTCTGCTTTTTCGCGGTATTATATGAAAAAAAACGAACAACTTGATTTTTTTTTGTTAAATTGACATCTTTGCTATACTGGGCTTGATAAGATAATTTATTTTTATTTTTCGTTAAAATAGCAAGATCATCTTGGGTAATTCCCATTGAAGAAACAACTTTTTGATTCATTAGTTTTTGTTGGTCATAATAACGATTTGCGGTTTGTATCATATCAGGTCCCGCGGATTTTATTCCTGCATAAAAACAGACACCTAAAAAAATAATTCCCATAATTGATAAGAACCGCGTTTTTGAATCAAAGATTTCTCGGATAATAGACGTATGCAATGATTTTTTCTTCATAAATGCGCCCCTCACCATTCAATTTCAGTCACGGGTAATGGTTCTTCGTTGACTGTCACTTTTTTGACTTGTGCGTCATTAATCCGGATCACACGATCGGCCATTTGCGCAATTGAAGAATTATGTGTGATAACAATCACCGTAGTACCGGTCTTGCGGCACGTATCCTGTAAAAGTTGTAAAATTTGTTTGCCTGTTTCATAATCCAGTGCGCCCGTAGGTTCATCACACAATAAAAGCTTGGGATTTTTTGCTAATGCACGTGCGATGGCTACCCGTTGTTGTTCGCCACCAGAAAGCTGAGCCGGAAAATTATTTTTGCGGTGATCTAAGCCTACAAGTTTTAAGACTTCATCGACATCTAATGCATCTGGTGCAATTTGAGAAGCCAACTCCACATTTTCTTTTGCAGTCAAATTAGGGACTAAATTATAAAACTGAAAAACGAACCCAACATCTAATCTCCGATAGGTTGTTAATTGTTTCTCATTGAACTGAGTAATATCGACTTGATCGACAAAAATAGTTCCTTCATCGCAGTCATCCATTCCGCCTAAAATATTTAGAACAGTCGATTTTCCAGCCCCACTAGGACCTAAAATAACAACGAATTCTCCTTTATTGATTGCAAAGTTAATATCATTGTTCGCAATAATTTCTGTGTCACCCATTTGGTACCGTTTATACATATTCTTCATTTCAACATATTTCATTGCATGCTCACCTCTTTTTTATTCTACCATAAATCGGGAAGAAGATAATTCGCATTTGTCTTAAACGTGTTCGCTTGTTTTTTCTGTGATTTTTCGTATAATAAATTGGGAACAATTAAGGGAGAACTTATGGCGAAAAAAAAATACACGCAAAAAAAATTACATGCCACATTAATGCTTGTCGGTTGCTTAGCTGTCCTTTTATTAGGGATTTTAGGCGTCCAACTACCGGAAACCATCCAAGATTTTTTTGGCGTTCAGCTAACACAAAGTCAACAAGATACCGCTAAAACGACAAGTCAATCAGGCACCAATCCTGGTCCTATTGAAAATGGTAGTGCTTCTTTTACGGCAAGTGAGTTAAAAGATACTGGAAAAAGCTGGATTACCTATCATTCACTTGATTCATTAGGCCGAGCAACCGGAGCAGACGCTCTTTTAAAAAAAGAACGAATTGGGACTGGCACCCCTGCTAATAGTGATATTCGACCAGTTGGATTTATTTCTGGCTTGGATCCTTATTACCATTCACGAGGTCATTTAATTGGGCGCCAATTAGGCGGAAGCGGTGACAAGGAGGAAAACTTGGTGACACTTTATCAAAATCCAGTAAATACACCTTACATGACCAAATATGAAAATATGATTCGCGCGGCGTTAGAAAAAAATGAAACGGTCCGTTATCGTGTAACACCTGTCTACTCTGGTGATCAATTGATGTGTACAAAGATTAAATTAGAGGCAAAAAGCCTCCAAAAAAATGGCAGCATTGATTTTAATGTGTTAATTCTTAATGAAAGGTAGTGTGGTTTTATGGAAATCGCGAAACTATTGCAGAATGTGGATCCTTCCACTAGCCCCGCTCAATTTTTAGCGTGGGTCGCCGAAACAGAATTTCAAAAAAAAGAAACCTATTTCCTTTTCACCGGAAACGTAGGTTATCAACAGTTCTGCCAAAGCTTAGAATATTTGCAAACAGAAGCCACGCTTGCTTTAAAAGATCTTGAAACTGCTGCTTTGGTCTTTGTTGCCCAAACAATCGATGGTGACTATCTGTTTAGTTCACCTAGTTCAACCCTTGTTATTCCTACTTCCTTACAAAAAAAAGACTGCGAATCATTTGAAAAAACGATCGTCCCCTTTCTATTAGA
>JAATGB010000174.1 GCA_015654945.1 Lactobacillales bacterium
CAAAGCGCAACCGTTAGTCAGAACTATTTTCCCCCGTTCTTTTCTTCACGATTTACCAAACCTGTGATTGGCATTATTACGAAAATCGACTTAATAGAAGATCCAGAAAAGCGTAAAAAAGCGCATGAACTATTGACACTTGCGGGAGCTAATAAAGTGTTTGAAGTTTCGCTAATCAAAAACACCGGCTTAACGGACTTGGAAAACTATTTATTTAATTCGGATAAATAAGTTTCCTGCTAAGCATGAAACAATCTAAAAAGGCTGAGGCAATGAATTGTCCCAACCTTTCTTTTTTTGCAATCAAAATGTCTGAAGCCTCTAGCCCGTATGAATTTTCCGATATTTTGCTGGCGTGTAGCTGGTCTGATCTTTAAAGATTTTACAGAAATAGCTTGCTTGTGAAAAGCCAAGGCTTCGAGAAATTGCATCAACGCTTAAAGAAGATTCCTTTAATAAGCTTTTCGCTTGTTCCATCCGTTGTTGATTCAGATAGGTAATAAAATTTACACCAACTTTTCGTTTAAAGAGCTTACTAAAATAAAATTGACTGAGATAAACATGGTCTGCAACTTGCTCTAAAGTGAGATGGTGCGTTAAATTTTTTTGAATATAATGGAGTGCTTTTTTGATCTCTTGATTATCGGCTGGCTGCGCTTTTAGTTCATCATTTTCTCGTGATTTCACACTGAATGTAATTTGTTTCCGCGGATCATCATCATCAGAGTGATATTCGCCAATTAACTTCAAGATCTTCGCAGCACTTTTAATTTGCTGAGAAGTCACTAGTTTGATCTCATTTCTTGCTTGCCTTAGTTCTGGATGCGCTTGCCAATTTGTTTGCGTTTGCTGGATACAGGTATAGTAATTCGTATCGACATCCTCCGCTTGAACCTGACCAAATAAGAGAAAGCCCGAAAGCTGATTTTGTTTAATAATAGGCAAAGAAATATCGGTTAAGCCAGCATGGCAACGATAGATACTGGGATGCCCTGTTTTGGAAGCTTCTAATCCACCGTACATATCACATTTCTGACAGAGAGAATGAAATTGCGGATTCGCGCGCATTAATTTACAGAATTTTGAAAAGTTATAGAAACTGGAATTTTCAGTGCCACGAATATCCACTACGACAGAGCCAAAGTCTGTTGCCCAAGCAAAATCTTTAATGATCGCAGTGAGCGTGTCATGCTCGACTTCACTGTGCTTATTTTGCCAATCCATTCGCTGAACCTTCTTTCTAGCTGATTTATATTTTTTATTCTAACAAAAATGAATGCCTAAAGAAAGACAATTGTAAGCGATTCCAAATTATTGCTGTCAATAGAGCAATAAATTACTATTTTAAAAAAAAGCGTTTTATGAGTCAAAACTGATAGTTCAAAAAGAATTATGACGCGATTTTCATTCTAAAAGAGCAATTAACTACTGTTTTTTTTTTTTTAGCAAAAAGGATAGGCAAAATTATTTTATCCTTTTCTTGTATGATGACGTTGGAATGTTTAAAGAATAACAAATTAGGAGGAATTGATTATGCAACAAGAAGCTCTAGGAATGATCGAGACACGTGGGTTGATTGGCGCGATTGAAGCGGCTGATGCTATGGTCAAAGCGGCAAATGTTGTTTTGATTGGAACAGAAAAAATTGGTTCAGGATTAGTAACCGTAATGGTCAGAGGAGATGTTGGCGCGGTTAAAGCCGCAGTTGACGCAGGTGTGTCAGCGGCTGGCAATGTTGGTGAAGTTGTTTCTAATTATGTGATTCCTCGTCCGCATGCAGAAGTCGAGTCATTATTACCAAAAGTTGAAAGATAGCAGGAGGTAGGCAGAAATGACAGAAACGCAATTTGAGATTGATGAAATCATGAAACGTGTATTGGCAAAATTTTCAACTGGAAATGAAGCAGTAAAACCTACTAATGGAGGGAACTCAAAAATGAGACAACAACAATGTAATTTAACTGAATTTGTTGGAGCAACAGAGTTTGGCGATACAATCGGCTTAGTCATTGCCAATGTTGATTCATCTTTATTAGAATCGATGAAGCTCGAAAAAAAATATAATTCAATCGGGATTTTAGGTGCACGAACAGGTGCTGGTCCTCATATTATGGCAGCAGATGAAGCAGTCAAAGCAACCAATACAGAAGTGATTTCAATTGAATTACCACGAGATACAAAAGGTGGAGCGGGACATGGCTCATTAATTATTTTAGGTGGTGAGGATGTGTCGGATGTCAAGCGTGCGATCGAAGTGGCGCTGAAAGAAGTCGATACACGTACATTTGGCGATGTGTATGGCAATGAAGCCGGACATATCGAACTACAATATACCGCACGTGCAAGCTATGCGTGCAATAAAACATGGGGCACACCAATTGGCAAAGCCTTTGGTGTGATCGTTGGAGCACCGGCAGCGATCGGTGTCGTAATGGCGGATAACGCGTTGAAAGCAGCCAATGTCGAAGTGGTAAGCTACGCGACGCCACAACATGGTCAAAGTTTTTCAAATGAAGTGACGTTAACGATTACTGGCGATTCTGGCGCTGTCAGACAAGCAGTTATCTCTGCTAGAGAAACAGGAATTGCGTTGCTAAGTACGTTAGGTTCAGAACCCAAGAATGACCAACCTTCATATATTTAATGAAATAGGAGTGAAAAAAACAGATGAAATCAAAACGCTTTGAAGCATTAGCAAAAAGACCAGTTAATCAAGATGGTTTCGTAGACGAATGGGTTGATGAAGGACTAATCGCGATGCAAAGCCCCAATGACCCAACTGCGAGCCTTAAGATCGAAAATGGCGAAGTGGTTGAGCTAGATGGCAAAACAAAAGAACAATTTGATTTAATTGATTCCTATATTGCACGTTATGGCATTAACTTAGAGCGTGCAGAAGAAGTCATGGGCATTTCGTCAAAGGAACTTGCTCAAAAAATAGTCGATCCAAATATTAGTCGAGAAGAAATTGTTGAACTAACAACAGCGGCGACGCCAGCGAAGCTAAATGAAGTCGTCGGGTATATGAATGTCGTTGAAATGATGATGGCGGTCCAAAAAATGCGGGCAAGACGCCGGCCAACAACGCAATCACACGTCACTAATTTACGAGATAACCCTGTTCAAATAGCGGCTGACGCTGCGGAAGGAGCCTTACGTGGGTTTGACGAACAGGAAACAACTGTCGCTGTCGCACGTTATGCACCTTTAAATGCAATTTCAATCATGGTAGGTTCTCAAACCGGTCGTCCAGGTGTTATCACGCAATGTTCACTGGAAGAAGCGACAGAATTGGATTTAGGCATGCGCGGGTTCACAGCATATGCTGAAACTATTTCCGTTTATGGAACAGAGCAAGTCTTTACGGACGGTGATGATACTCCCTGGTCTAAAGGATTTCTTGCTTCCTGTTATGCCTCTCGCGGTTTAAAGATGCGCTTTACGTCTGGCACCGGATCAGAAGTTCAAATGGGCTACGCAGAAGGGAAATCAATGCTTTATTTGGAAACACGCTGTATTTATTTAACGAAAGCAGCCGGTGTTCAAGGCTTACAAAATGGTTCAATCAGCTGTATTGGCGTTCCCGGAGCTGTCCCTTCAGGAATTAGAGCAGTTTTAGCAGAAAATTTAATTGCAATGTTGCTTGATTTAGAAGTCGCTTCAGGGAATGATCAAACTTTCTCCCATTCCGATATTCGCAGAACAGCTCGTTTGTTGATGCAATTTTTACCTGGAACAGATTATATTTCATCCGGCTATTCTGCAACACCAAATTACGACAATATGTTTGCCGGTTCGAACTTTGACGCCGATGATTTTGATGATTATAACATTTTACAAAGAGATTTACGTGTGGATGGTGGATTGCGACCCGTTAAAGAAGAAGAAGTTGTTGCGATTCGAAACAAAGCGGCCCGTGCTCTACAAGGTATGTTTGAAAAATTAGGCTTACCCAAAATTACGGATGAGGAAGTTCAAGCAGCTACTTACGCACGTGGTTCTGAAGATATGCCAGCTCGTGACATGGTTGCAGATATTAAGGCAGCAGAAGATTTACTCGCTCGAGGTACAACAGGCTTGGATCTTGTGAAATCTTTAGCAACAAGCGGCTATGAAGACATCGCAGAAAGTGTATTAAATCTATTAAAACAACGTGTTGCAGGTGACTTCTTACAAACCTCTTCTATCTTTGATAAAGAGTGGCATGTGATTTCTGCAATAAACGATAAAAATGATTATGCAGGGCCAGGAACAGGCTATCGCTTAGAAGGCGCAGAATGGGAAAAAGTCAAAGCAATTCCTAACGCCATCAATCCTAAGGACATCTAAGGAGGAGACAGTAGATATGGCAGAATTAAATGAACAATTATTGCGTTCCATTATCACAGAAGTAGTAGCAGAAATGAGCACAAAAAAAGAGGAGCAAAAAATTTCGTTTAAAGAAACACCGAATGAGACAGAAACAACATCAGATTGGTTTAAAGTAATCGGGGAAGCCAAAGCGGGTAGTTCCAGAGATGAGGTCGTGATCGCAGTAGCACCAGCATTTGCAGAATCGCAAACAACCAATATTGTGGGAATTCCACACAAAGAGATTATTCGCCAAATTATTGCCGGAATTGAAGAAGAAGGATTAAAAGCCCGAATTGTAAAAGTCTATCGCTCATCAGATGTGGCGTTTGTTGGGGTCGAAGGAGACCATCTTTCTGGTTCGGGTGTTGCGGTCGCAATCCAATCAAAAGGCACTGCGATTATTCATCAAAAAGACTTGCAACCACTATCTAACTTAGAATTATTTCCACAAGCACCGCTTATTACGTTAGAAACTTACCGGGCGATTGGAAAAAATGCGGCAAAATATGCCAAAGGAGAGTCACCAAATCCAGTACCGATGATGAACGATCAAATGGCTCGACCAAAATATCAAGCACTATCTGCTTTGCTTCATATTAAAGAAACAAAGCATGTCGTCATTGGGAAACTGGCAGTGGAAATTGCCGTAACATTTTAGTGGAGGTGCAAAAAAATGAGTCAAGAAACGATTGAAAGCTTAGTACGAGGTATTTTACAAGAAATGAATAGTGGACCTGTTAAACCGGTTGAATCTAGTGCAAGCACTTCTGGATCAGGTACAGCTGCAACAGCCGCGGATTATCCGATCGCACAAAAACATCCGGATTGGATTAAAACGAAAACCGGAAAAACATTAGAGGATATTACCTTAGCAAATGTCATGAGCGGTGCCTTGACGCCAGAAGATTTAAAAATCACACCCAGAATTTTAAATGCACAAGGAGAAATTGCTACAAGTGCGGGTCGAAAGACGATCTCACGAAATTTTACGCGCGCAGCAGAATTAACCGTTGTGCCAGATGAACGTGTCTTAGAAATGTACAATGCTTTGCGACCTTACCGCTCAAGCAAAGTAGATTTACTTGCAATTGCCGATGAGTTAGAAACAAAATACGAAGCAAAAATCTCAGCGGATTATATTCGCGAAGCGGCAGAACACTATGAAAAACGGAAAAAACTAAAGGGAGATAACTAATAATTTTAAGCTGAATTCAGCCAGGTGATGAAAGCAAATGCCTCATGCAAAAGGCAAAAATGAATTCGACCTTTTATTTTTCGAAAGGGAGCTAAGAGGATGAAACGAATTGTAGGAGTCGATATCGGAAATTCTTCAACAGAAGTCGCTTTAGCAGAAATCACGGATGCTGGTGAAGTTACTTTTAAACATTCCGCGCTAACCCAGACAACAGGGATTAAAGGTACAAAGCAAAATCTTTTTGGAATCTACAAAGCGTTAAACGAAGTTGTTGAAAAAAACAACCTTTCTTTGTCCGATCTTTCATTGATTCGCATAAATGAAGCGACGCCAGTAATCGGTGACGTGGCAATGGAGACAATCACCGAAACGATCATTACAGAATCAACTATGATTGGTCATAACCCCAAAACACCGGGAGGATTAGGCTTGGGCGTAGGCATAACGGTACCGATCTTAGAGCTTTTAAAGCAATCAAAAGCAGAAGTAAGCTACATTGTGGTAGCCGGTAAGGAAATTGACTTCGCAGATTGTGCAAAACTAATCAATGAATATAGTAAGGTTGGCTATAGAATCGAGGCAGCTATTTTACAAGCTGACGATGGAGTCCTTGTAAGTAATCGTTTAGAAAAAAAAATACCAATTGTAGACGAAGTATCTTTTATTGATAAAGTACCAATTGGTATGTTGGCTGCTGTCGAAGTAGCAGAACCGGGACGCGGAATTACACAACTTTCGAATCCTTATGGGATCGCAACGGTTTTTAAACTAGATTCGGAAGCAACCAAAAATATCGTACCTGTTGCACGGGCTTTAATTGGAAATCGTTCGGCAGTCGTCATCAAAACACCGAAGGGCGATGTGAAAGCACGAACAATTCCAGCTGGCAGTATTGAAATTACTGGTGACAATAAAAATCAAAAAGTCGTGATCTCCGCCGGTGCCGAAAAAATCATGGAGACCGTTACGCGATTTAAAGCAATTGATAATGTGGTAGGCGAAGCGGGAACAAATGTTGGCGGAATGTTAGAAAAAGTCCGCTACACAATGGCACAGCTAACAGAACGCCCGCCAAATGCTATTTTTATTCAAGATTTATTAGCAGTGGATACCTTTGTTCCTTTAAGTATTAAAGGTGGCTTGGCGGGTGAATTTTCGATGGAACAAGCAGTTGGAATTGCATCAATGGTGAAATCGGATCACCTGCAAATGTCCAAAATTGCGGAAGAAATCGAAAAAGAATTGCATATTCCAGTGGAAATTGGCGGAGCAGAAGCTGAGTCGGCTATTTTAGGCGCACTAACGACCGCTGGAACATCTACTCCACTAGCAATTCTAGATTTAGGTGCAGGCTCAACCGATGCATCTATTCTAAAAAAAGATCAAAAAATTGTTGCAACGCATTTAGCTGGCGCAGGTGACATGGTGACGATGCTCATCGATTCTGAATTAGGCTTAGAGGATAAATATTTAGCAGAAGATATCAAACGGTATCCTTTAGCAAAGGTCGAGAGTATTTTTTACATTCGTCATGAAGATGGAACCGTTCAATTTTTTGAAGAGCCATTAGATCCGTTATTATTTGCAAAGATTGTGGTCGTTAAACCGGATGGATTTGTACCGATTCCAGGTGATGTATCCGTCGAGCAAATAAAAATGGTTCGTCAAACAGCTAAGCATCGCGTCTTTGTAAAAAATGCGCTGCGGTCATTAGAAAGAGTCAGTCCAACGGGTAACATTCGAGATATTCCGTTTGTGGTAATTGTCGGTGGTTCTGCGTTAGACTTTGAAATTCCTCAAATTGTGACGGATGCGTTATCTCATTATGGCTTAGTTGCTGGTCGTGGCAATATTCGCAGTGTCGAAGGCCCTAGAAATGCAGTTGCAACTGGCTTGGTTCTTTCTTATATCAGAGCAGGAGGAGCAAAAGATGGCGATTGATTTGACAACAAGACCCCAAATCTTTGTCTATTTAGTTCAAGGTATACAAGAACAAGATATTCTTAGTCTACTAAATGGACTAGAAGAAGAAGGAATCCCCTATTTTGTGAAACAACGAGCGGAAATAACAGCGGTAGAAGCAGCTTATCAAGCGGCTCTTGATTCCTCTTTACAAGTTGGTATTGGCTGTGATAACCAAGATCTTGTTTTGCATTATAAAAATTTAAATTCCGCCAAACCTTATTTGGTTCTTTCAAATTTTAAAAAGCGAGCGAAAGAAGTAGTCAAAGATTTTGGTGGAAATGGCGCTCGGTTGGTCAAAGGGATTCCCTTTAAAGAAACCGTCTAATGGAGGTGAAAAGATGAACCAAGCAGTAGGATTAGTAGAAATAAAAGGATTAGCAAGTGCTGTGACGATTGCGGATGTGATGGTCAAAGTTGCGGCAGTTACGTTAATGGGCATTGAAAGGGCAAGAGGCTTTGGCTGGATGACCATTGAGGTGTCGGGCGATGTTGCCGCAGTTCAAGCGGCTGTGGATGCAGCAAAAGCGAAAGCAAAGGAACACGAAGCGCTGATTTCCGCATTGGTTATTCCAAGACCGGCCAAAAATCTAGAGACTGTCTTTTTTAAAAACGAAACAAAGGAAGTAGTATCTGAAAAAGTGCAAGAGCAAGCTGTGCTGATTGAAAGTAATTCTGAAGAATCACTAAAAGCGAAAGATTCACTAGCAGAAATAGAACCACCTAAAAAAAATGTAGAGAATGCAGCAATAAAGAAAGACGTTTCTCATCAAGAAACGACCAAAAAAAATACAACAAAAAAGAAAAAATAGCTTATCAAGGAGGAATTACAGATGAACGATGCATTAGGAATGATTGAAACACGTGGGTTAGTCGGCGCTGTAGAAGCAGCGGATGCGATGGTCAAAGCGGCAAATGTTACCTTAGTCGGAACTGAAAAAATTGGATCAGGATTGGTAACGGTGCTGGTGCGTGGTGATGTGGGGGCAGTCAAAGCAGCAACAGATGCAGGAGCCGCAGCAGCTGAAAAAGTGGGAGAAGTAGTTTCCGTTCATGTTATTCCACGTCCACACTCCGATGTTGATAAATTAATCATTTCAGGAGTGAAACATGCTTGATTATTCCGTTGATGAAATAAAGAAAGTCGTTCGTGAAGTATTGACAGAGCTACAGGAAGAAACGATCCCGATTGGCATCTCTAATCGACACATTCACTTAACGGAAGAACACTTTCAATTATTATTTCCGAATGAACAAATCGAACCACAAAAGAAATTAAAGCAACCCGGTGAATATGCTGCAAAACAAACATTAACAATTATTGGACCCAAAGGCAGCAGAGAAAATGTACGTATTTTAGGACCTTTGAGAAAGCAATCTCAAGTTGAAATTTCAAAAACTGATGCGCGAACATTGGGAATTAATGCACCTATCCGTCTATCCGGAAACTTGAAAGATGCAGTAGAAATTACTTTAAAAAGCCCTGCAGCAGAAATTACCATCCCAGCTGTAATTATCGCCAAAAGACACATTCATATGAGCTTTGCTGATCTGGAAAAATTACATTTAACGAAAGGCGAAATTGTTTCTGTTAAAATTGAAACCCCAGAACGAACGACTATTTTTGATGATGTCGAACTGCGACCTGGTGAAAAGTATGTGTTGGAAATGCATGTTGATACAGACGAAGCAAATGCAGCTAATATTGGACCTAAAACGGTCGGAAAAATAATCCATCATTAATACTGAAAAATCAAAAATAGGAGGAATGTTGCTATGGATTCACTGAAACAAGCCAATCAATTGCTGACAGCTTTTAGCAAAATCGTAAACACTGACAAAGCCAAGCCATATAAAAAAGAGCAAGGCTATAAAGTTGGAGTGGATTTGGGTACTTCCTCCATTGTTTTGGTTGTTTTGAATCAGCAAGATAGCCCAATATTTGGTGCGTTTGAATACGCAGATGTCATTCAGGATGGGCTCGTTGTCAATTATCAAAAGTCGGTTGAAATCGTACAGCGTTTAAAGGAAAAAGCAGAAATTGCTTTGGGCTTCTCTTTAAAAATGGCTTCGGGTGCAATACCGCCTGGAACAGTTGGAAATAATAAACGTGTGGTTGCCAATGTCATTGAAAGTGCTGGAATGGAAGCAGACAATTTAATCGATGAACCAACTGCGGCGGCTTTAGTGTTAAATATCCACAAAGGTGGTGTGATTGACGTAGGAGGGGGAACAACGGGAATCAGTATCTTTGAAGAAGGCATGCCCGTTCTTGTTAGTGATGAACCTACTGGTGGTACACACATGACCTTAGTTTTAGCCGGTTATTATAAAATCTCGATTGAAGAAGCGGAACTGCGAAAACGCGAATCAAAAAAAGAACAAGAAAATTTTGCGATTGTGAAGCCAGTCGTTCAAAGAATGGCCGCAATTACCGCGAATATTTTAGCCAAACATTCAATTGATCCCTTATATGTAGTTGGTGGAGCGGCGCATTTTAGTGAATTTGAAAAAGAATTTGGTCGGTATTTAAAACAGCCGGTTTATAAACCCGTATATCCGCAATTTGTAACACCGATTGGAATCGCTATGTCCTCTCAACTAAGTAAAGAATAGGAGTGGTTACATGGATGAATTAGTGAATCGTATCCTATCCATCCTAATAGAACGCGAAAAAAATAGCTTGACACTTTCAAGCAAACAAACATTTTTGAAAGAACGGCGAGGAGCAACTGATTTTATTTATCATCAGCACCTTGTTTTAGAAAATGTAGGGGCCTTGTTTCTGAATAAGCTAGCAAATAAAGATACAACAGATCCGTGGATCGAGTGGCTATTTTCTGGATTTGACTATGGCTGTACCTTCACATTGCAGCTCGCCTTTGACGTTCCTTGTTTGCTTCCGTGTTCGTTGCTGTATGATGATTGGCCCGTTCAGTTACTTAGCAAAAATGGAAAAACGTATCACATGATTTCCAAAAGAGTTATCACCTACAAAGACGTAGCGCTGTTTTCTAAAAAGACGATTTTGCTTATTGCTAGAAATCAAGTGGTAACTGCGTTCGCACAAGAAACCTTAATGCAAAATGAAGTAGAGCAGATAGAAAGAGGATGAGTAAAATGTTAATGGCAAAAGTGGTTGGCAGCGTAGTTTCAACACAAAAAGACCTCTCATTAGTTGGGAAAAAATTAATGATTATTCAACCGATTAATGCAGAAAAACAAGAAATTCGTTTTCAACAAGTGGCAGCGGATACGGTTGGTGCAGGCGTTGGAGACTATGTCTTGTTAACGAGTGGTTCTGCTGCACGTCATTTGTTTAAGGGCCCTTCTGAAGCGGTTGATTATGCAATTGTTGGTATCATAGACACGTTTGATAAGTGAGGATTGAGAGTATGGCAATTTATACAAAAACTGGCGACAAAGGCAGTACTAGTCTTTTTGATGGCAAACGCGTGAAAAAATACGCGTTAAGAGTAGATGTCTATGGCACGTTTGATGAAGGTAATGCACAAATTAGTGTTGCGGAAAAGTCTGCCAAAAACAGTGAATTAAAAAAGCACTTAGTGTGGCTGGAAGAAAAAATTTTCCATTTAAATGCCGAGATTGCAACCGCTGAAGATTACGAAAAATTGGCTACGAAAAGTACGTTAATTACGACAACCGATATTGCTCAATTAGAAAAATGGATTGACCAATATTTAGTAGATTTACCAGAAATTACTAGCTTTATTCTACCGGGAAGTTCTTTAGCCGGCGCACAGCTGCATGTTGCAAGAACGATTTGTCGCAGAGGTGAACGCCGTCTAGTTGAATTAAGTGAAGAGGAAAGCATTCGACCTGAACTAAAGCAGTTTGTTAATCGATTATCCGATTGTCTTTATGTGTTTGCACGCGTAGAAGACAAGGTTGAAACCGAGGAAAAGATGATTGCTGAAGTAATGAAGCGTTACCACGAACAAATCAATCAGCCACAAATTTGTTTAAAGGAAGAGGCTAATTTTAGTCAAGTGCAACTTGTCTTTTCTGCTTGTATTGCAAAAGCACAAGAATTAGAAGTTCAGGCAGCTCTAACTTTGGTTGATAAAGCAGGGCACGTGATCGCAAGTTATCGAATGAAAGATTCACTTTTAGTCAGCATAGACGTTTCAAGAAAAAAAGCATATTCTGCCGTTGCGATGAAGCAAGCAACGAGCCAATTAAATCAATTGGTTCAACCAGGCGCGCCGTTTTATCAATTAGAAACGATTACGAATGGTGAAATTGTAACATTTGGCGGCGGACTACCAATTTTTAATAAACAGGATCAATTAATCGGCGGTCTTGGTGTCAGCGGCGGGACTGCTGAGCAAGACCAACTAATTGCCCAAACGGGGCTTGAAAGATTGAGGGAAATCAATAATGGAAGATGAACAAATGAAACAAATGATAGCCGAAATGGTTAAAAAAATAGTGGCAGAATCTGCTCAAACAACAAGCGAAGCAGGTGTTTTTCCGACAGTTGGAGAAGCAGTAGCTGCTGCCAAAGAAGCCCAAGAAAAATACGAAGAAATGAGCCTCGAAACCCGCAAACAAGTGATCGCAGCAATTCGTAAAGGCATGCAGCCGCATATTCAAAAGATGGCACAAGATACTTTTGACGAAACTGGAATGGG
>JAATGB010000142.1 GCA_015654945.1 Lactobacillales bacterium
TCTTTAAAGAGTTCTGGATTCATTGTATCCTCCTTGTTTTTTGTGAAACAAAATAATGTTTCACAGTACGTATCTACTTTAGCGCAAAATAGCTGGAAGTGCAATTGTTTTTATTTGAAAAAATTAATTAATAATGGTAGAAACTAAAAAATAAAAAGGGCTAATTTTAATGAAAATGATGAAAAAAGCGAATAATTATGTTGGATTAATGGAGATTATTTATTGCAATTAAAGGAGTGCAAAATGAGAAAAAAATCAAATATTGAGATCCTACGCGTGATAAGTATGTTAATGATTGTGTTCCATCATTATAGTATACATAGTAATTGGGCGTTTCCGGCTGATCTTTCAAGTCGAGAGTATTTTATCC
Organism: Lactobacillales bacterium; assembly: GCA_015654945.1. Classification (GTDB taxonomy): domain Bacteria; phylum Bacillota; class Bacilli; order Lactobacillales; family Vagococcaceae; genus JAATGB01. The sequence continues at coordinate 371 of JAATGB010000142.1, forward strand.
GGATTATTGGTTCTTTTGGGAAAATTGGTGTAATTTTGTTTGTAATGATTTCGGGCTATTTTATGAAGCGTTCGAATTTTAAGGTTAAAAAAGCTCTGAGATTGTGGCTGCAGGTATTTTTCTATTCAGCGGGATTCTATTTTTTATTTACTAAATTTGGGAATATAGATACGAGTGGAGAGATGTGGCACTATCTTTTTCCAATTATATCAAATGTTTATTGGTTTGCTACGACCTATTTGTTTGTTTATTTTATGATGCCGCTACTAAAAAAAATCTTAAGTTTTTATCCACCTTTAAAAATAGTTGTCTTTCTGTCTTTCTTTATCGTTATGATGCGACTGCTAACGATACTGGGTTATACTGAGCTTATTCCAGGCGGGATCACGCTCAATCAAGCTGTATGTTTTCTAATTTATTTAACATTAGGCTATTTAATCAAGGAATTTGAAGCAGAGAGTGAGAAAAAAAGCTTGCGGAAAATGAGTATAGTAGCTGCCATTACGGGAGGCATAATTTTAGCAGGACCTGTAATAATAGTAGGCGCGAATGCTCGTTTCAATTGGAATATTGATTTTTATTTTTTTTCTGGTTTAAACAGTATCGTAGCAATTCTGTTTTCTGTAGCTATTTTTATCTTGATCCTTAACATCAAACTGGAAAACAAGTATATAAATATTGTTGGATCCACGACTTTTGGGATTTATCTGATACATGATCATCCGTTTGTTCGAGAATACATTTGGGAGAGTGTATTTAAAAACAAAGAACATTTCTATGATAATTCTTTAATAATTAGAACTATTTTTGAACCTTTACTCGTTTTTTTGGTTTGTATGGTTATCGAACTTTTGCGTCAAAAACTTTTTTCTTTTTGCTCTACTAAAGTTTATGTGAGCGGGAATAATTTTCGGAACGACTTGAAATAAAATGCATTTTTACTAAGATTATCAATTATTCTAAACGAATTACCGTTAAACGAGGAAACAAGTTATTCTTTGTAAAAGAAAATTCATTTTATAAATTTCACTTAATTTTCAAAACGTTTTCTGCTAAAAAAGTCAGAAGTTTGTTACAATAGAAGGAGAAAATAATCTTTCGGAGGAATCAGTATGAAAATAGTAGTAGTCGATGATGATAAAGAGATTGTGGAATTGCTCAGTATTTATATTCATAATGAAGGCTATGAAGTGATTAAGGCTTATAATGGCAAAGAAGCGTTGACCAAAATTGCGACAAATCCAGATATTGATTTAATGATTTTGGATATTATGATGCCGGAAATGGACGGTATGCATGTGGTGAAAGAATTGCGCAAAGAATCACAAATTCCCATTATCATGTTAACCGCGAAGATTACCGATATGGATAAAATTCAAGGGCTAATCGCAGGAGCTGATGATTATGTGACGAAGCCGTTTAATCCATTAGAAGTCATGGCGCGCGTGAAATCCTTGTTAAGACGGAGCAATTTTAAAGTCACTTCTGATGAACCAGATGTGCTAGAGATTGGCCCACTGATTATTAAGAAAGACTCCCATGAAGTGATTACAAGCCAACAAAAAGAAATCCAGCTAACTGCTTTAGAATTTGGCATTCTATATTTATTGGCCAGCCATCCGAACCGTGTGTTTAGTGCAGATGAAATTTTTGAACGTGTTTGGCAACAGGAAAGCTTGGTTTCTGCTAAAACAGTGATGGTTCATGTTAGTCATTTAAGAGACAAAATCGAAGAAGCAACCGCAGGCGAAAAGGTGATTCAAACAGTTTGGGGAGTTGGATACAAAATTGAAGCGCGATGAAAAGAATCATAACGAAGAGAAAATAAATCGCATCAAGTTAACGTCTAAAGAAAAAAGCGAATTGATTATTGAGGGCTTGTTTACCATTATTTTGTTGGTTCTCTTAAATATTGCAATGATTGTTATTTTGGGTCAAGTAATCAGCAATAATAAATCAATTGAGAATATGATTTTTGGTATCAAGACCATTATGTCAGAGACGTTTAACAATAATGCCTTCTCCTCTTGGGCAAAACCAGCCTTTATGATTATGGGTTTATTAGATCTGGGCATTCTTTATTGGCGGTTAATCCGTCGCTATAAGCAAATGCAGCTACGACACGTAATTGGCGAGTTGCATTATATTGCAGATGGGCACTATGATCACCGGATTCCCTTTGAAATTAGTGGGGATCTGGGAAATATTATCAAAAGTATTAATGGTTTAGTAGATAGCACGGTCGATGCAATTCAAGAAGAACGCAAGATCGAAAAATCAAAAGATGAATTGATTACGAATGTGAGTCATGATATTCGGACGCCGCTAACTTCAATCATTGGTTATCTAGGCTTAATTGAAGAACAAAAATTTCATAGTGAAGCTGAGCTTTTAAAATATACGCATACCGCCTATTTGAAATCAAAGCAAATGAAAATATTAGTGGATGATCTATTTGAATATACGAGAGTCAGACAACCTTCAACGCCGCTAAATTTAATCCGCTTTGATGTTGGCCAGCTTTTAGAACAAATTTCCGTCGATTTTGAATTAGAAGCAGCGAAAAAAAGCATTGAAATTTTTGTCGAAGTGAAGCCGCAGCCACTGTTTATGGAGGCGGATACTGAAAAGCTGGTTCGAGTATTTAATAATTTGATTTCAAATGCGTTAAAATATGGCAAGGGTGGGCATCAAATCGTATTATTGGCAGAGAAAATTGGGAAAGAGGTAATCATCACTGTGAAAAATGATGGTCCGGCGATTCCCAAAGAGTCACTTGACCAGCTGTTTGATCGTTTTTATCGTGTTGAAGAATCGCGGTCACAAGAAACGGGTGGTACAGGACTTGGCTTGGCGATTGCTCAAAGTATCATTGTTTTGCATGGCGGTTATATCTATGCAAATTCCGACAAGAGATGGACATCCTTTGTGATGCATCTGCCAATCCAAAGAAAAATAAAAAAAACCTGAAAGAAATCTTGCATGGTTTCTTTCTTTTCGTTAAACTGAATAAGCAGTGTATAAAGGAGACGACGATGGTAAAAAGACAAATGAAAAAAAAGATAGTCTATCTACTGATAGCGGCCATAATGGGAGTAAGCTTTTGTTTCCCTTTAGAGAAGGCAGCAGCTGCAGAAAGCTTTCAAGTTGCGGCAAAGGCGTCAATTGCGATTGATGCAAAAACGGGTAAAATTTTATATAGTGAGAATGGCGATCAAGCATTACCGATTGCATCTATGACGAAGATGTTAACGATGTATCTCGTGTTAGAAGCCATTAAAGAAAAGAAATTCGCCTGGACAGATACGGTGGCTATCGACGATTATCTTTACGATTTGAGTACAAATAACGAATTATCAAATGTTCCCTTCAGTCGGGATACGACATATACGGTGAAAGAGCTTTTTGATGCGACTGCTATTTATTCAGCCAATGCGGCTGCGATTGCCCTAGCAACAAAGGTTTCTGGTAGCGAAACTGCGTTCGTAGATGCGATGCGTAAAAAAGTGGAGAGTTGGGGAATAAAAGATGCTCACTTGATTTCTGCTTCTGGACTGAATAATGAAGACATGGGCGAACACATTTATCCAGGAACGTCCGCGACGGATGAAAATAAAATGTCAGCCAAAGATATGGCGATTGTTGCCCAACGCTTAATCACGGATTATCCAGATTTTTTAGAAACTTCCAAAACAACGAAGCAAGTCTTTGGAGAAGGAACAGCAAATGAATTGGAAATGACCAATTGGAATTGGATGTTATTTTCAGACAGTCCATATTATAAAGAAGGCGTAGATGGCTTGAAGACGGGAACCACAGACTTAGCTGGAGCTTGTTTTACGGGAACGATTGAGCGCAACGGCTGGCGCATTATTACGGTTGTGATGAATGCGACCAATGCCGCGACAGACGAGGGAGCGAGGTTTACCGAAACTTCTAAATTGATGGATTATGTTTACGATAATTGGTCGTATAAAACCTTATATAAAAAGGGGAGCAGTTTGTCCCAAGTTGGTAAATTAGCTATTGAAAATGGTAAAAAACAAACAGTTTCCTTAAAATTAGGACAAGATGTCTCCGCATTTGTACGGAAGGATATGGATCTGTCCGATGTGAAGGTAGCTTTCAAACGCAATCAAACCAAATTAACCGCACCACTTGCACAAGGGAAAAGTCTGGGTGAAGTGACGGTTTCGTTGAATGCTGATACATTAGGCTATGTGACCGGCGAAGAACAAAGTAGCTACAAAATGGTGACCAAAGAAAAAGTGGAGAAAGCCAACCCATTTGTATTGTTTGGAAGATCTGTAAAGAAATTTTTCAGCAATCTTTAATCAGGTGAAAATTCGAATAAAGTGAAAAAGCAGGAATGTTTGTGCATAAAAATGAATCAGTTGTGAGAAAGCTTAGAGGAATATTTCTCTAAGCTTTTTTAGGTTATTGAGAAAGGACCTAAAAAAATACGATGACCTGACACCAATGAAACCTTGGTGCCAAGTCATCGCTTAACCAATGGATTCTTTCTTTTTAAAACATAGCTATAATTTAATCGCAGCATTTTTGGTTTTCATAGTGACTAAAGAAATTATTCCTTTAGCAGATTTTCTATAGGAAATCTAGTAAATCTACAAAATAGAAGTATTCTCTTGTTGTGTGAGCGGATGCTGTAAAAATGCGGTTTCATTGTAGGTTTCTAAAATAAAATGTGGTTCTTGGTAGGCAATTACGGAGACCGCTAAATTCGCTAGCCCACCTAAATTTTCATTACCTGTGACTTGCTTAATTCCCAGCTGACTAATGGCTCCGTGAGAGACAATCAAAATCGTTTGATTCGTCGAACTTTGATCAATGATTTTTTTGATCCCCTGCTTAAAGCGCTGACGCGCTTGAATAAAATCTTCTACACCGATTGCTTGCAACACAGGATCATTTTGGCGCAAAGATAGACTCTTGAAGGCTACGGGATAGTTTTCTATCAGCTGTTCTTTGGACCAGCCTTCCCAATCTCCGAAAGAAATTTCTGCAAGTTCCGGCAACGGGGTGATCCGTTTAACAGCAGCTACTTGAAATTTTTCGAGCAATATCTCTGCCGTTTTCAAAGCACGTCCAATCGGGCTAGAATAGACTGCATTGATTTTAAAGGGTCGTAAATACGCCGCTAAATCTGCATAATCTGTCATAAAATCGGTGGTTAAAAGAGGACTGTCACTACCAGACCCTTGTAATTTGTGTTGCTGATTCCACACTGTTTTTCCATGGCGAACAATTAAAAGCTTCTTCATGGTTCGATCCTGTTGACTGTATCACCTCGCAGACCGGTACGTAAAGTTGCTAACGAAACAGCATCACTAGTGGTGATATTGCCAAGATTGATTTGCGGTCCAAATTTTAAAAGAAGCGCTACTTGCTGTTTTTTTAAGGGTGCTTCAAAAATTAAGTTATCAATGCCAACGGTGGCCAAATTGTCAAGCTCTTCGGTTAGGACATTGCCCGATTGATCGTAAATGCCAATATTTTTACCAGCTTCGCGCGCCTCAATAATTACCAGACTTGCTCCCTGCTCCAAATCGGTTTGGATCTGCTGTATTCGTTGTTGGCCACTAAACTGGTGGTCTAATTTAGGATCTTTTTTGCCCACTTCGGAAATCACAAAAAAACCGGCTTCTCTTGCTTGATGAATAGCTGCTATCCGTTTGTGCAAGGGAATTTCTGTCGAGCCATCACTGACTTCAATACCGGTAAAGCCTAAAGCGGCAGTTTCTTTAAAAAAAGCAGTCAATTGATTTTGTTGCAAGGCAATTTCCAATAAAGTACCACCAGGGTAGGTGATAATGTCAGCGGCAGTATAACGCTGATTTTTTTCGATTAGTAGCTCTTTCTTAGCTGTAGCTGCTGTTCCCCAGCCGAATTTGACAAACTTAATGTATTCCCCGGCAGTTGCAAGTAAATCAGCGGTCGCATTCAGACCAAGTCCTTTATCTAGAACCATCGTTAGACCGGAATTTTTTATTTGTGGATGTGGGACTTTATTTAAAAAATCATATGCATAAATGATAAATTTCCCCTTTCATAAATCGAATAAAGCGCCATACGGTACTATTAGTCTATGAGTGCCACATTAAATATAGCTTAAAATGCTTCTTTTTTATTGATCCAGCCACTTTAAAAATTTTTGCACCTGACTTTCAAGGAATGTGATTTTCCGCTGACAGACATCAACATTTCAGCGTATACAAAAAGGACAGAATTCTATTGACAATTCTGCCCTTTTTGTATAAGTGTGTGTGCGGGTGAACTACTCTCACCACTTAGCTAAACCTAATGGTTCTTAACGCTTGAAGTGGGAGCTTCTTGGGAATAGAGCATACTTGATAGCTTATTTCTTTACTAACAGCGGTGTCTCTTATTTACCAAGCTATCCCCGTAGTTCCTACGGTTGGTTCTTGATTCTATCTAAGCTAATGATTTTATTCGCAGACCTTCGGTCAGAATATTGATGCTAGCATTGATATCTCGGTCGTGCTGAGTATGACAAATAGGACAATTCCATTTTCGAATGTTGAGCGATTTCTTGCCGTCTTTGTGTCCACATTCTGAACATATTTGACTAGATGGAAACCATTTATCCACCTTGATGATTTCCCGACCGTACCAATCAGCCTTGTATTGTAATTTAGTCACAAAACTTGACCATGATACATCAGAAATGCTTTTTGCTAATTTGTGATTACGCAACATACCTTTTGTGTTTAAGTCTTCTATACAGATAGTATCGTGATTTTTGATAATGTCTGTACTCAACTTATTCAGAAAATCAGTACGTTGATTCATTACTTTTTCGTGCAATCTAGCTACTTTCCGTTTTTGTTTTTGATAATTTTTAGCTTCGAAAAGGGTTATGCCTTTCTTTTTAGCTAAAAGAGCACGTTTGGACAGCTTACGTTGTTCACGTTTGAGTTTCTTTTCCATTTTGGATGTGAATTTATTATTATCAATTTTTTGACCGTCAGAAAGAATGGCAAAGTCAGTAATACCTAAGTCAATTCCAGAATTGTTTTTAGGTAACTCAACAATTTCTTCTTTACACAACAGGGAAATATAGTATTTACCGCTTGAATGCCTTGATATTGTGGCAGATTTGATAATTCCTTTAGGTTGTCTATGGAGCTTAATTCTGACTAACGACTTCAATTTAGGAATTTTGATGACTTTATTATCCATCAAAGCAACTGTTCCATTTTGATTATTCGTTGTGTAACTCTGAACAGGGTTTTTCTTACTTTTGAATCGAGGAAATCCAACGGATTTATCACGAAAGAAGTTTTTATACGCCTTATCTAAATTAAGCTGTGCATTAGCTAAAGCAAGACTATCAACTTCCTTCAAAAATGGATATGCTTTTTTATATTTTGCAGGTGTTGGAAAACTCATTTTTTTAGAAGAATCATTTTTAGCTTCTTCGTAAGCTTTTAATCGGTCATCAAGCATTAGATTGTAGACCTTACGGACACAACCAAAAGAATTAGCAAAGAATATTTCTTGTTCTTCTGTTGGATATAATCTGAATTTGTATGCTTTTAGTTGTTCCATAAGGATCACCTACTTTCTATTTATGATTAGTCCCTTGGTTTTGGATATATTTCTTAATAACATCAATTGGTGCGCAACCTGTTGTCAAAAGACAAAAACTTTTAGACCAGAACATTTCTTTCCAGAGATATTGTTTTACTCTTGGAAAGTCACGCTTTATCAAACGTGAACTGGCACTTTTATAGGCATTGATGAATTTTGTCAATTCTGTTTTGGGTTGTGCTTTGAACATAATATGAACATGGTCTTTATCATGATTCCACTCAACTAAAGTAATGTGATACGATTCTGAAATTCTTTCAAAAGTATCTTTAGCATAATCAGATATTTCATCATCAATCACTTGTCTACGATATTTTGTTACTAGGACAAGATGATAGTAGAGAAGAAATACTGAATGATTATTTGTATCTAATTCCATTGTTATACCAGCTCATTTCTTATATAGACTGATTGTAACATAAGACAAAATAAAAAGACAATACGCCTTACTTGTCGGTTTTCTAGTTACCAGCGGTAACCCTCATACCGAACGGCATTCATCACCCACCTATAGAGGATGGGCGACTTCTGCCTAGTTTAGTTAAACAGATACAGTTGTTACGTTAATTTCTGTCAATAATTTCTGAACATTTTCTTCTTTGAGGAAGCCAACTTTGGTTTCCATTGCGTTTGCAGTTCCACAGGCAATGGCAAGCTTAAGCGCATCCGTAATGGAGCAACCTTTTTGCAGCCCTGCAAGCAAACCTGCAACTGTCGAGTCTCCAGAGCCAGTTGGGTTTGCGACTTTCACTTTGGGAATGGTTAGAAAGTAGCATTGATCTTGGTACTTGGCAATCGCACCTTTAGCTCCTAGCGTGACCAAAATACCAGGAATGTCTTTCAATGTTTCGGAAAATAGTAAACGAGGAACATCTTTTTCTTGAATATCCTTGCCAAAGTACTCACTTAGCTCTTCTATGTTCGGTTTAATGAAGAAGGGCTTATTTTTGTTGGTGATGACATGATGCAAAGAAGGCCCCGAACTGTCTACCGCAACTTTCACGTGGGGAGAGTAGACTGCAATATAATCCAAAATTTTCGTATAATAATTTTCGATTGAGATCGACAAGTTTTTGGGCTGATAAATTCGTCCGGCAAGAGAGATATAGTGAATATCATTTTGAGCAACTAATTGTTTTATTTGTTCAAAAAGAGCATCTAAATTTGCGACCGAAACAATGGGGCCGCTTTCGACAATTTCTGTTTGTAATACTTCATTATTTTCATCATGATGAATTACGGTGATCGCATTTCTTGTTTCGACTTGTGTCTGAATGAATTGATGAGGAAGGGAATAGGTATCCATATCCGCCATTACGAA
>JAATGB010000177.1 GCA_015654945.1 Lactobacillales bacterium
TAACTTCCACTTTACCAGAGTTTGGCGTCAATTCTTCGGTAATCAATTGACATAAAGTGGACTTACCTGATTCATTAAACCCAATAATTCCAATTATTTCTCCTGATTTAAATTCAAAATTCATGCCTTTTAAAGCCCAAAACTGATCACTATTCCCTTTTTCTTTTGAGAACATCATTTTTAATTTATCGATCGTTTTACGATAAACAGTAAATGCTTTCGTAGCAGATACTAATTTAATATGCGGATCTGTCATCCCCATAGCATTCTTCTCCTTTTATCAAAACTTTCTAAAACTTACTTTCTTATTCTAGCACTTTTCCAAATTAAATAAAAGGTAGTTTTAATAAAAAAACAATTAATTGATTATTATTCTGCGAAAATGCGTTCAAATTAATTAATTGCTTCCGCTAAATGAGTTACTAGACTACCTTTTTATCTAAAAAAAATACCATTACAAGAGTATTTGAACTCGTAATGGTATACAGCTAATTTTTATTTTTTCTTTTTCATTTTTTTCTTCTTATTTTTCTTCGCTTTTTTTGCCATTCGATTCATAGCCATTTGACCAAGCTTGCCTTTAACACCTCCACCAAGCATTTGATCCATGCCAGGAATGTTCATGTTGCCATTTGACATTTTATGCATCATACTTTTGGCTTCATTAAATTGTTTGATCATTTTATTTACTTCAATTACATTGTTACCCGATCCACGTGCAATTCTTCTTCTGCGACTTGGGTTTAATAAATCCGGGTTTTCTCGTTCTGCTGCTGTCATTGAATAAACAATTGCTTTCTTTCGTGCAATATCTTTCGGATCGACTTGAAGTTTGTCCATACCAGGAACATTGTTCATTCCAGGAATCATTTTGAGGATATCTTCCAACGGTCCCATATTCATTACTTGTTCCAATTGATCAATAAAATCATTAAAATCAAAGCTATTTTCCTTCATTTTTTGCGCAAGTTCTTCTGCTTTTTTATCATCGTAATCCGTTTGTGCTTTTTCAATTAGGGTCAACATGTCACCCATGCCAAGGATTCTACTAGACATTCGATCCGGATGGAAAATTTCTAAATCGGTTAGTTTTTCACCAGAACCAACAAACTTGATTGGTTTACCTGTTACAGCACGAATCGAAAGTGCTGCACCACCACGTGTATCTCCATCCAATTTGGTCACCACAACACCTGTAATCGCTAGTTGCTCGTCAAAGCTTTCCGCAACTGTTACAGCATCTTGCCCTGTCATGGCATCCACAACTAAGAGAATTTCACTTGGCTGCGCTAACGCTTTGATTTCTTTTAATTCATTCATTAAGTTTTCATCAATATGTAAGCGACCGGCAGTATCAATTAAAACAAAATCATTTTTATTTTCTCTTGCTTGCTCCAATCCTTTTTCTACGATTTTGACGGGGCTAACATCGGTTCCCATATCAAAAACAGGAACTTCTAATTGCTGTCCCAGAACTTTCAATTGATCAATAGCTGCTGGACGATAGACATCGCCTGCAATCAGTAAAGGACGTGCCTTTTCATTTTTCTTTAAATAGTTTGCTAGCTTTCCAGCAAAGGTTGTTTTACCTGCACCTTGTAGACCAACCATCATCACAATTGTTGGGATTTTGGCTGATTTATTTATAGCAACTGATTCTGAGCCTAGCATCGTTGTCAATTCTTCATCGACAATTTTAACAATTTGTTGAGTTGGTGTTAAACTTTCTAAAACCTCCACTCCAACTGCGCGATCGCTCACTTTTTTGGTGAATTCCTTCACTACTTTAAAATTGACATCCGCTTCCAGCAAAGCCAAGCGAATCTCTCTCATCATTTCTTTAACATCTGCTTCAGAAACTTTGCCTTTACGGCGAAGCTTATTCATCGCTGATTGTAAACGTTCTGTTAAACTTTCAAAAGCCATCTTTTTCTCCTTCTCTATTCCTCTACTTCTTGAATCGCATCTATTAAGTTAAAAAGCGTCGGATCGGGTTCATAATTTTCAGCTAACTGTTTTTTGATTTTTTCGACTAACTCTTCTCGAACAACATAATTAGAATATAAATGCAATTTACGTTCATATTCTTCTAAAATTTTTTCTGTACGCTTAATATTGTCGTATACTGCTTGACGACTTACTTCGTATTCGGCAGCAATTTCACCAAGGGAATAGTCATCCGCGTAATATAATTCCATATAATTCATCTGTTTTTCGGTTAAAAGTGTCGAATAAAACTCAAATAACGCATTCATTCGGTTGGTTTTTTCGATTGTCATTTTGATCCCCTTCTGTTCATACTTCCATAGCGTACCGATTTATTCGAAAATAGTCAATAGAAACAAAGAAAACGAACTAATTTTTTTCACTTATTCGTAGCTGTTCAAACTCTTCATCAGAATAAACATGTAAACCCATTAATATGAAATAAGCAGTCGCAACACCCACACCTTTTTTTACAGTACCTGAAAAACTGCCATCATAAATCCAGTGACTCCCACAGGAAGGACTTTTTTCTTTCAATATTAATGTCGTGATCTTCATTTCTTGCAATTTTTTAAAAGCAGAGAGTGCGCCTTCTTTATAGATAGTGGTAACATCTGTCCCATTTTTATCAATGACTCTTGTTTTATCTTGCCACACCCAGAATCCATCGCCTTGCTCAATCTCAGCAGACAATCTAGGTATCGGTAATCCGCCCAAAATTTCCGGACAAACACTCCTTGCCCTTCCAGCTTCCACAAGCTTAAAAAGAGTCTCGTTCCGTTGATCTTTCCCATCGTAACGGCAAGCAATTCCTGCTAAACACGCACTTACGCCGATCATCATTTCCACTTCCCTTTAGTACACTATTTGCAATATTATAACCTTATTTTAATTTTAACTAGTAATTCAGTTTTTTCAAGTGAAACATTTCCGTTTCTGCCCCTATTTATGCTATCATACCTTTGAAGGCCGAAAATATAACAAAACTGATAGATCGAGGTGTACTTTTTGAAAAGTGTATTAGTTGTTGATGATGAGATCTCTATTTTAACACTACTAACGTTTAATCTTGAGAAAAATGGCTACCAAGTAACCAAAGCTCACGATGGACAAACCGCTTTAAATATTGCCTTAAATCAACCCTTTGACTTTATTCTTTTAGACTTAATGCTTCCTGAAATGGACGGCATTGAAATCACCAAAAAATTAAGGCAAGAAAAAATTGAAACACCGATTTTAATTTTAACGGCAAAAGATGAACAAGTAGATAAAATTATTGGCTTAGAAGTAGGTGCAGATGATTATATTACAAAACCGTTCAGTCCACGTGAAGTTTTGGCGCGAATGAAGGCCATCTCAAGAAGAGTGAAGCCTGCTCAGCCTCTACAGGAAAATAAACTGGTGGAAGAACAAATAATCACCAGTCAAAATATCACGATTTATCCAGCCTCTTACCAAGTTTTAGTCGATGAGTCAGAAATTGAGCTAACGCCCAAAGAGTTTGAGCTACTACTTTACTTTATGAAAAGGAAGAATCGTGTAATTGATCGTGATACATTACTTCAAACCATTTGGCAATATGATTTTCCTGGTCAAACCAGAATTGTGGATGTTCATATTAGTCATTTACGAGAAAAAATTGAAGCAGACCCGAAAAATCCGAAAAAACTTGTTACGGTTCGTGGGTTCGGCTATAAATTTCAGGAGTGATAAACAATGAAGAAAAAAATTTCATGGGAGATTACATTCCTTCTCACTCTTTTTCTTTTTATATGTTTGATTGGAGCTTATGCTACCAATCTTTTTTTTAAAAACCAAGTAATTTCCCAACAAGAGCAACACTTAGAAAGAGAGACAGCTGTTCTTGAGCAAACAACAGATGTCCAAACAATTTTTGAAAAAGGCACAATTACAGCCGAACAAATCGCACGCTTGAAAACGTTTGTTGCTAATACTGGAGAACGCGTAACCTTACTAACAAGCAATGGCGAAATTATTTTTGATACGACAACCATTAAAAACAAAGCAAGAAAAAATCGACCAGAAATTATCGCTGTTAAGACCGGCGCGAAGGTTGGTCGCGATTTACGTAAAAGTGCAACATTAAAAGAAGAATTGCTTTATGTTGCTATTCCGTATGAAAAAAAAGGAAAGCTACTTGGAATCATTCGGATTTCTGAAAAATATGCTGGATTTTCTGGTAATATTCGTAAATTCCAACTGCTTCTCTTTAGTTTTATTGCACTTTTAATTGTTGGCTTGTTTGTTTTAACGCTTGTTATCGTTAGACAAAGAAACCGTCCTTTACGTACGGTTCTTCCAGTATTACGTAATGTTTTAGCACACCCTGAAAAACAAAATAGCATTACACAAGAAGCTTTTGAATGGGAAGAATTATACAAAACGGTCAATCAATTGGCAAAGGAAATGAATCGAACCTACTTAGCTAACTCTTCGAATGAAGAGAAATTAAACTACTTATTAAATGATCTCCAAATCGGGATCTTCTCAATTGATCCTCATCAACATTTTTCCATGATGAATCCAAAAGCCAAAGAAATGCTTGCGGTTTCAGATGATTCACCCATTGATGTTCCTTATCTTGAATTGATTCAACAACCGCAAATACTGCGGATCATTCAAAAAGTTTTGCTAAATAAAACCGATATCCATGAAGAAGTCCAATTAATTCAGCCGCAAGAAAAATATTTTGATATGCAACTTAAATATATTGAATCTCAGCAGGATCAAAGTATTCAGCTCCTTGGAATTGCTTATGATATTACAGAAATCAAGCAACTAGAAAATATGCAGCAGGATTTTGTCAGCAATGTCTCTCACGAGTTAAAAACGCCGGTAACCTCCCTCATAGGCTTTACAGAAACACTGCTTGATGGTGCAAAAAATGATCCAGAAACACTGACGGAGTTTTTAACGATTATGCAAAATGATGCGTTGCGTTTGGAACAACTGATTAAAGAGATTTTATTGCTTTCAAGAACCGCAAACCATATACAACCGGAGTCATTATCGATCTGCTCCCCTGCAAAATTGATTCAAGATCTGCTTACTGACTATACCAGCAAAATACAAGAAAAAAAACTACAAATAAAACTAGATTTAGATGCGACACAAACAATTGAAACATATGTCTACCTACTGAAACCTATTCTTAAAAATTTAATTGAAAACGCAATTCAATACAATCAAATCGGAGGTCAAATTCAAATACAACTCGAATTTCGCTATGACGTGCTAAAAGTTAGCATTGCTGATACTGGAATCGGGATATCTGAAATAGATCAAGAAAGGATCTTTGAGCGTTTTTACAGAGCCGACAAAGCGCGAACACGAAATTCAGGTGGAACAGGCCTAGGACTTTCCATTGCAGCACACTATACAAAACTTCTTCACGGCCAATTAAAGCTTACTAGTCATTTAGGGATCGGAACGAAATTTATCCTGAGCCTACCAATCGTACAAAATAAAAATAAATAAGACAGATCTTTATTTCTATGCTATACTGTTGTCATGCGATGAGTCGATTGAACCCGAATTTGGGGTTCTTCTCTGTCTGATACAGCTTTGTGGAGAGCTTGACAGAGACGCAAAAGAAATTTGCTTTTATTAGCAAATTTCTTTATTTTTTTCTTTACAAAGAGAACATTTGTTTGTATAATAAAAGCATGAGAACAAACGTTCGTGTATATTATATGAAGGAGTGATTCTAAATGAATGGAATTAGAAGGTTTGGATTGATGTTAGGTATTTTGACTATTGGTGCATTTATTGGTCTTTTAGGCTTAAAAAATATTTTTTTAATTTTAGCACCGCTATTTTTGCTTTGGTTTATCCTTTGGGATGATAAAAGTTACCATCGTAATGTTAATAGAAAGCCTACACAGCATACTTATGTTTATAAAAGATAACGCGCATCCATCCAGTATAAACAAACAAGCTAGCCGATGACCGAAATCAAACTGATTTTTGTCGTTGGCTCGTTTATTTTTTAGCGAACAGAGACAGACATAAATCCTAAAAAGAGCATATTTTTCTCACAAAAAATCGCAAAAAAAAGCAGCGAAAGGAACATCCTTCCACTGTTTTTTTTAAAATTCCATTAAAGCTAGCATATTATAATTTTTTATTTTTTCTCGACCATTTAATTCTTTTAATTCAACTAAAAAGGCACTCCCAACGACAATTCCACCCAAACGTTCAACGAGTTCAATTGTTGCAGCGATCGTTCCGCCCGTTGCCAATAAATCATCACAAATCAAAACTCTTTGACCGGGTTTAATCGCATCTTTATGCAAGGTTAACGTAGCTTTACCATACTCTAAACCATAGTCCACATCGACTGTTTCACGTGGAAGCTTTCCTTTTTTACGAGCAGGTGCAAACCCAATACCCAATTCATATGCGACAGGACAGCCAACGATAAAACCACGTGCTTCTGGCCCTACGATCATGTCTACTTCTTTTTCCTTTGCATAATCAACAATTCGTTTCGTTGCTTCTCGATACGCATCTCCATCTGCCATTAAAGGAGAAATATCTCTAAAAATAATTCCTTTTTCCGGGAAATCTGGAATGCTCGCAATATAATCTTTTAAATTCACTGTTCTTCCTCCTGTTGCGCTATCCAGCTTTGGATAACTTTAATGTCACTATAAAGCAAAAATTCTTCTGTTTTAATTCGTGCTTGACGTTTTTGAAAAGCTTCACTTTCTTCAAGTGATTGATTTTCAACTGTCGTTACTTTGTTCATCACACCATCTTCTATTGTAACAAATTTCAACTCAAAAAACACCTGAATCATAAAAATTAACAGACTTTCGGCCAGTTTTAAGTGCTGTGCGATTGCTTTTATTTTATAGCGTACATCAATATTTTTATTTCCTTCAATAAATTTAAAAAGCGCACCAAACTGCCGCCGAGTTGGCATCCCATTTAGATAGCATTCTTCTTTTGAATAGCATTGTAAATAAATTCGCGAAAAATGCGTTTGCGCAAGAGCCGCTTTTAATTCAGCTATGGTAACTGGGCAATCAATGATTACAAGTTGATCCTGAATTTCCGGTAAAGCTGTAACAAGTTTATTCAATTCTGAAGCAGATAAAACTGTCTTGTTGTTTCTATTTTCAATGATTTTTTTATTCTTTTCATCAAAAAGCAAATATACTGTATTTTCACCTAAATCAGGCAGTTCCTTTGCTCGACCTCCACGATAGTCAAAAACCTGTGTTCCTAAAATTTGATAATCCGTAATCATCATCTGTGGCTTTTTTCGTCCGTTCCATTCATTAATCGAAAGTTGTCCTACCAATTGATAGGTAGTTGCATATTGAAATTCTGAAAGATCGCTCCCCTTTCCAAAGGCAATACAATCAAGTGGAACATTTGATTCCACTGCTTGAAATTTAAGATGTGTTTTTTCTGAACCAATTTGTTTCAGCTCTTTTATTTCTCTACCTTCAATCATAAAAGCTGGTGCTTGATTATCCGTTCCAAATGGCGCCAACAACTGAACCGCTTGAATAAATTCTGTTGTGATCTCTTCGATTTTGAGTGTTTCATCAATTTGTAATTGTTGCCCTACTGTAAAATCAAGCTGATTTTCTAAAATAAATTGGTCAACATATATCTGCAATTTATCAATATTTTCTACAGCGATTGTCATTCCTGCTGCCATATGATGTCCGCCAAAGCGTTTAAATAATTCTTTTTGCGCACTTAAAACTTCATATAAATTAAAGATGTCAACACTACGTCCGGAGCCTTTTGCCTGCTGCGTAGCCGGATCGATGGTTAAAACAATTGTTGGTTTACCTGTTTCTTGTACAATGCGGCTAGCCACGATTCCAAGTACGCCTTCATGCCAGTTCTCCTTAGCTAAAATATTCATGCCATGTTCTTGCTTTTCTATCTGGATCATTTCTAAAGCTTCAGTCGTGATTGTTTTGACTAACGCTTGACGTTCTTCATTCTGCTCCTGTACAAATTTGGCCAATGTTTCTGCTTCTTCCTCGCTAAAAGTCGAAAGTAATTCAACACCTGGCGAAGCATCTCCAAGTCGACCTACTGCATTTAAGCGCGGTGCAATTGCAAAACCAATATTTTCGGCCGTTACTTTGCCCATTATGATTCCCGCTTCTTTACACAACGCTTTTAATCCGGGACGATCACTTTGCGCGAGGACACTCAAGCCTAATTTTACTAAAACACGATTTTCATGTGTTAACGAAACGAGATCTGCAATGGTTCCAATTGCCACTAAATCAAGTAGCTCATAAGGAATTTCACCTAATAAAGCTGTCGCCACTTTAAATGCAACACCGACTCCAGCCAAATCTCCAAAAGGATAATCACCTTGGGGATGTCTAGGATGCACAATGGCAAACGCATTGGGCAGTTCTTCAGGTAGTTCATGGTGATCGGTCACAATCACATCAACTTGGTGATCTTGTGCATAGGCAATCGGCTCATGACCTGCTACGCCATTATCAACTGTAACAATCAGTGTAATCCCTTCTTCTATATATCGTTTAAATACAGCAAGATTCGGTCCATACCCATCTGTAAAACGATTAGGCAAATAAAAAACAACATTGCCGCCCACAAGTTCGAGTGCTTCCTTCATAACTGTCGTGCTTGTAATCCCATCTGCATCGTAATCTCCGTAAATAAGGATTTTTTCTTCTGATTCAATTGCTTGTTTGATTCGCTCAATGGCTTTGTCCATATTATAAATAGAAAATGGATCATGTAATTGCTCCACTGATGGTTGCAAAAAGTTTTGTAAGTCTTCATTGGTATGGATCCCACGTTGCCAAAGTAATGGCGCAATCTTTTCCGAAATATTCAGTTCCTTTAGAAAAGCCAGTAGTTTTGCCCCATCTTCTGATTGTTCTTGTATTGACCATTGATAATTTGCTGCTTTCACCTTATCACTCCTAACCTAACCATTATAGCAAATTTTTACAAAAAAAACCCTGAGTGATTCCCATATTGGGAACTCAGAGTTTTGACAAACTATTTACTGGAAAATGATTAATTTAGATTTTCTTTTTCCTCTACTACAGAAACTTTTTCATCGTATTTATTCACAATATTTTTTAGTTCTGCTTTTAAATTTTTAATTTCTTTGTTCTTTTTCCACAAGGACGAATAGAATGTAAACAAAATAATACAGGCACCACAGATAGCTGAACAAAGAATGACAAAAATCAATGGTGATTTATAAGTGGCAAAGCCAACATTCACCTCTACTACTTCTGTATTAATGATAGACAAAACAACAATAATAAAAACCATTACAAAGCCAAGCAAAACACGCCACTGTGCCTTCATTCTTCATTCCTCCTTATTTTTTATTGAACAGATTTCCGGCTAATAAGTCGCCAATATGTGGAAACAATGTGTAAAATTTTCCAGCAATTTCCATATAAAATGGCGCATTAATTTCGCGCCTTGAGCTACCGAAACTACCGACGATTTGTTTCGCCAATGTTTCTGGCTGGATAACCATCCATTGAATAGAAGAAAGATAACCGCCAGCTGTATCCGCAATCTGAAAGAAATTAGTTGCAATTGGCCCCGGATTCACAGTCGTCACATGCACACCAACTGGCTTTAATTCCAAACGAAGTGCATTTGAAAAGCCAAGCACAGCAAATTTCGTCGCTGAATAAACAGCTGATTTTGGTGTTGCAATTTTCCCGGCTTGAGAAGCGATGTTCACAATATGACCAGATTGTTTTTCAGCCATATGTATCGCTAATTTTTGCGTCAAATACATTAGACCTAAAACATTCACGCGAAACATTTTTTCGACGGTTTCCATTGGCGTTGCTAAAAATTCTTCAAATAAACCAAAACCCGCACAATTCACTAAAACATCTACTGTACCCACTTCTGTCAAAATAGCAGTACACACAGTTTCAATGTTTTCTGGTTCAGCAATATCCAAAAAATAACAGAAAACAGGAGCAGAAGATAATGCAGTGCATTTTGCTTTGACTCGCGCTAATTCATCTTCTCGACGGGCACACAAGATAAGCGTTGCGCCTTTAGCTGCTGCCGCATAAGCAATTTCCTCCCCCAAGCCAGAAGAAGCACCTGTAATAACGACGACTTTATTGGTTAATTTTTCAAAATATCTACTCATCTTTTGTTCCTCCTCACTAAGATCTTAAAGGGATATCTATCTGATCAAAATCTTGGACAATTTTAGTATTAGGAAATAATTCTTTGGCTTCTTTTTCTAAATTCAAAATGTCTTTTCCTAAATATCTGGCACTAATATGTGTTAATAAAAGTTTTTGGACCTTTGCTTCTTTGGCAACTTCAGCAGCTTCGTAGCTGGTCGCATGATAATAGGCCTTCGCTAACTTTTTTTCTTGTTTATTGAATGTACTTTCATGTACAAGTACATCCGCATTTTCAGCTAATTTTAAGCTATTTGGATGTTTGCGTGTATCACCTAAAATAGTAACTACCCGACCTTTTTTCGTTTGCCCAATAAATTCTTTGCCATGAATGATTCGTCCATCTGATAATGTAACGGTTTCGCCATTTTTTAACCGACCATAGAGTGGACCAAAAGGAACTTGCGCCGCTTGTAACTTTTCTGCTTGTAATTCACCTTGATGATCTGCCTCTTCGATTCGATAGCCATAACACATAATCCGATGATCTAAAGGTAAACAGCTAACTTTAAACTGCTGATCTTCGAAAACAATTCCAGATTCTGTAATTTCCTGATACTCAATCGTATATTTCAAGTGAGAATCTGAAATATTTAAGCTCGTCTGGACAAATTTTTTAATCCCTCTCGGTCCAACAATCGTTAACGGTTCCTCGCCCCCTTGAAAGGAACGGCTACTTAAAAATCCAGGTAAACCAAAAATATGATCGCCATGTAGATGCGTGATAAAAATTTTTTCGATTTTTCGCGGCCGTATGTTGGTTCGTA
>JAATGB010000096.1 GCA_015654945.1 Lactobacillales bacterium
GCTGGCAAGCTTTCATTAGACACTGGTATTTATGAAATAGGTGAAACTGTTCGTATAGGCTATTATACGCAACAAAATGAAAAACTGGATCCGACAAAGCGAATTATCCAATATCTCCAAGAAGCGGCAGAAGAGGTGAAACAACAAGATGGCTCCGCAGTTGGAGTTGCAGAAATGTTGGAACGCTTTTTATTTCCGCGCTTTATGCATGGAACATTAATCGGCAAATTATCTGGAGGTGAAAAACGCAGACTATTTTTGTTAAAACTCTTAATTTCACAGCCAAATGTTTTGTTGTTAGATGAACCAACAAATGATTTAGATATTGATACATTGACAGTTTTAGAGGACTATCTACAGCAATTTAAAGGCGCAGTTATCGCCGTGAGTCATGACCGCTATTTCTTGGATAAAACAATGCTGAAGTTGCTCGTATTTAATGGTAATTGTCAAATTGATGCGTTTTATGGTTCCATGAGTGATTACGTGCAAATGAACAGTCAACTTCAGAAAACAATCGAAGGAAAAGCGAAAAAAACAGCCGATAAAATAATCGAAAGCAAAGAAAAAATGAAATTAACGTATTTAGAACAAAGAGAATGGGAAACCATCGAAAGCGAGATTGAAAAGTTGGAAGAAACCATTGAACAATTGAAAATTCAGATGACCGAACAAGGAAGTGATTTTTCAAAGCTCCAAGAACTACAGCATTCGCTTGAACTGGCGGAACAAGCAGCAGAAGAAAAAATGACCCGTTGGGAATACTTGAGCCAATATACAACAAACTAACGCTATAGGAGGCATTACATATGGAACAGGCTTACTTAGATTTGGGGAGAAAAATTTTAACTGAGGGGAACGTAAAATCTGACCGGACAGGAACTGGAACAAAAAGTATCTTCGGCTATCAAATGCGTTTTGACTTAAGCCAAGGATTTCCGTTGTTAACGACAAAAAGAATTCCATTTGGTTTGATAAAAAGTGAATTGCTCTGGTTTATTCAAGGAAATACGAATATTCGTTACTTAATTGAACATAACAATCATATCTGGGATGAATGGGCATTTGAACGTTATGTTAAAAGCGCAGAGTACGCCGGTCCTGATATGACTGATTTTGGGCGACGTTCGCTTAGTGATGAAGCTTTCAACAAGGATTATCAAAGGGAGCTTGCTACATTTTGTGAAAAAATTGTGGATGAGCCTAAGTTTGCAGAAAAGTATGGTGATTTGGGGAATATCTATGGCGCACAATGGCGTCATTGGCAAACTCGTACTGGAGAAACGATCGACCAATTGAAGAACGTCATTGAGATGATTAAAACCACCCCAGATTCTCGCCGTCTATTGGTTTCTGCTTGGAATCCAGAAGATGTACCAACAGTGGCGTTACCACCTTGTCATACGATGTTTCAATTCTATGTTTCGGATGGGAAATTAAGCTGCCAGCTATATCAAAGAAGTGGAGATGTTTTTCTGGGAATTCCCTTTAACATTGCAAGCTATGCTTTATTAACGCATTTGATTGCGCATGAAACTGGCTTAGAGGTTGGCGACTTTGTTCATACAATTGGGGATGCACATTTATATAGTAATCATTTCGAACAAATGGAATTACAGCTACAAAGAGAAATACGCGCATTTCCGAAGCTTGTTTTGGATAATCAAAGAAAATCGATTTTTGATTTTGATGTCGAGGATATTAAAGTTGAAGGATATGAGCCACATCCAAGTATTAAAGCACCAATCGCAGTATAATCATCGTACCATAGTACTGATAAGATAGAAGGAGGAATGCTGATGTTAGCAGCAATTTGGGCCGAAGACAAACACGGATTAATTGGGATAAAAGGCAAACTGCCATGGCATTTGCCGAACGATTTAAAATTTTTTAAAAAAATGACGATCCATAACACAGTGGTAATGGGAAGAAAAACATTTGAAGGTATGGGGAAAAAGGCGTTACCTGATCGTCAAACAATTGTTTTAACGAACGACCTCGATTATGAAGCTGAGAATGTCTTAATTGTACATACAGTAGAAGAAGTCTTACAGTACGCGGAAGAAACAGAAGGCATTACGTTTATAATTGGTGGCAGAGAGATTTTTAAAGCGTTTCTGCCATACCTCGATATTCTCTATAAAACAGTGATTCATGAGAGCTTTGAAGGAGATGTTTATTTTCCTAAAATTGATTGGAGTAAGTGGGCCATCGTCAGTATTAGTGAAGGAATTGTCGACGAAAAAAATAAATATGTCCATCAGTTTGAAACCTATCAAAAAAAACAATAGCATTACCTAAATAACGATGATTGTGCAACTATAAGTTGCAAGTTTTTGTTCTATTTACATAATTTCTGTGATTTTTTCAGAAAACACTTGCCTTCTGAAAATAAAATGAGATATACTAATCAAGTAAAAAGAAGTGCTAATAGTGAAAACGCAGTGAAAATGTACACATATGCTTAGTAGGTATAGTGGAAGTTGCAACGAGTTTGCCGACTTTCACTTTTTTTTAATGACTTTAGTCGGTTTCAATCGCTAAAGTGATTGGAACAAAAAAACCACGCGTACTGCGCGTGGAAGAAGTAGCTTTAGCGATAAAACTCCTTTCGATATACTAGATAAAGGCTACCAACCGTTATCAAATCGAAAGGAGTTTTTTATGTCAAATGACGATAAAAGTTTAGCACATACTCGATGGAATTGTAAGTATCATATTGTGTTTACACCAAAATACAGACGAAAAGTCATTTATGGAAAGTTGAGACAAGACATTGGGAAAATATTGAGAAAACTGTGTGAAATGAAAGAGGTAGAGATTATCGAAGCCCATGCGATGCCAGACCATATTCATATGTTAGTCAGAATCCCACCTAAACTGAGTGTATCAAGTTTTATGGGCTATTTAAAAGGGAGAAGTGTTGTAATTATACATGAGCGACACGGAAATCTGAAATATAATTATGGGAATCGATCGTTTTGGGCCAAAGGATTTTACGTGAGTACTGTAGGATTAAATCAAAAAACAATTGCAAAATATATACGAGAACAAGAAGCGGAAGATCGAGTAAGAGATAGTATAAGTAAAAGAGAGTACAGTGATCCATTTAGCAAATAAAGACTAGAAAAAAATAGAGAGATAGCGGTTGGCGGTCTTTTAAAAAAGCTCCCTTGAAGGGAGCAGCAAGTAGTGAGCCCTTCTAGGGCTATTAAAAAGCCACCCGCTATGCGGGTGGCTTTTTACTTAAGCGGAAAAATAAAAAGGAGCGGTCAGATGAAAAGAAAAACCGGTTTAAGTTTGGTATTGCTAAGTATCGTACTGCTAGCTGCATGTACAAATAATCATAAAACGGAAGTTAATACAAATGAAACGCAAAGGAGTGAAATATCGGGAACGAGTGATACGACAGTAAAAGAAAATGCCAACGAAATAAATATTACGTATAAACAAGCAGTCAA
>JAATGB010000188.1 GCA_015654945.1 Lactobacillales bacterium
GCACGATCACGTGTTAATCCACCAGGTCCTAAGGCTGATAGTCGACGTTTATGGGTTAATTCACCAAGCGGATTGGTTTGATCCATAAATTGAGACAACTGTGAAGAGCCAAAGAATTCTTTAATGGAAGCAACAACCGGACGAATGTTAATTAATTGTTGCGGTGTCAATGTTTCGGTATCTTGAATCGACATTCTTTCTCGCACTACCCGTTCCATCCGTGCAAGACCAATTCGGAATTGATTTTGAAGTAATTCACCTACAGAACGGATTCGACGATTTCCCAAGTGATCAATATCATCCACATTGCCAATTCCTTCCATTAAGTTAAAGAAATAACTCATCGAAGCAACAATATCAGCTGGACGAACTGTTTTCACTTTTGCATCTAGATTGCCATTGCCAATAATGTTCACAAGGCGTTCTGGATCTTTTGGTGAAAGAACCTTGATTACTTGAATAATCATTGGTTCCGTAACAACGCCATCTTCCGTTGGATAATACGTCACCGTATTTAAGCCATTATCTAAATGAGGAGACAATTCATCCATTACAGCATGGGTAATGACTGTTCCTTTTTCAAATAAAATTTCACCCGTTTCAGGATCAACCAAAGGTTCACCTAATGTTTGATTCAATAAACGCGTTTTTAAGCTTAATTTCTTATTTACTTTGTAACGGCCAACATTCGCTAAATCATAACGTTTTGGATCAAAGAACCGGGCATTCAAAAGGTTACGCGAGCTATCTGCCGTCTTGGGTTCACCTGGGCGAAGACGTTCATAGACATCTTTCAAGCCTTCTTCAGTCCGTGAATCGCTGGCATTTTTATGAATATCTTTTTCTAACGTCAGGTGAAGACTTTCGCTTTCACCAAAAATTTCTAAGATCGTATCATCTGAGCCAAAGCCCATTGCTCTAACTAACACACTCAATGGGATTTTACGTGTTCGGTCAATTCGAACATACGAGATATCTTTGGCATCTGTTTCAAGCTCTAACCATGCGCCACGATTGGGAATCACAGTAGAACCAAAGCCTTCTTTTCCATTTTTATCGACTTTTCCATGAAAATAAACACCTGGAGAACGAACTAATTGGGAAACGATAACCCGTTCCGCACCATTAATAATGAAAGTGCCGCTTTCCGTCATTAAAGGAAATTCGCCAAAAAAGACTTCCTGTGATTTAATTTCACCGGTTGTTTTATTATCTAAACGTAAAGTAACATGTAAAGGCGCAGAGTAGTTTGCATCATGTGCACGGGCTTCTTCAACGGTGTACTTTGGTTCTTTCAACTCATAATCAACAAATTCAAGCGACAATTTGTCACTAAAATCTTTGATCGGCAAGATTTCTTCAAACATTTCTCTTAGTCCTTCATCTAAGAACCATTGATAAGAATTTGATTGAATCTCAATTAAATTTGGTAACTCTAATACTTCACTGATACGTGCGTAACTTCTTCGTTCACGATGCTTTCCGTATTTCACTACGTGTCCAGCCAAGTTCTTCACCCCTTATGAAATTTCTTTCAAAACACTGAATCCATCACATTGTTGCAATCACATTACAAATATTAAATATTTGTTAAAATCGGTTTTCCACTGCCAATGAAGGCAAAAAAAAACCAAAAATAGATTTCGCTCAATTATTTTTTATGAGTATCTACTTTTGTGTTTGCTATTAGAACGGGCAATGTGGACAATATTTCACACGCCGTCTCTTATTGTGATAAACAGTTTTTGCAACTACTTATAATACACTCTATTCCTATTTTTGTCAATGCGCCATTCCTTTTTAACCAATCAGCTTTTGCTTTCATAAAAAAAGAGTAAGATAACGTATAAAAATCGTTGCCTTACTCACTTTCAACCTTGGAATCACGAAGGAAAGTTTTTTATTATTTCACTTGTTCTTGAAAGGTTTGCTGTACACTCTTCGCAACAGCTTGCGGTAACCCTGCTGCTCGTAATTCATCCAGGGAAGCTACTGAAATGTTTTTCACCGATTTAAAATGTTTCAAAAGCGCTTTTTTCCGTTTCGGACCTAGCCCTTCTATTTCATCTAGTTTAGAAGCAAAACTATTTTTGCTTCTTAATTGCCGATGGAAGGTAATCGCAAATCGGTGGACTTCGTCTTGGATTCGTTGCAGCAGAAAGAACTCTTGGGAATTGCGTTTGAGCGGCACCACAGCTAGCTGCTCACCAAAAAGCAGTTCACTGGTTTTATGTTTGTCGTTTTTAGCAAGTCCCGCAACTGGAATCGCTAAGCCTAGCTGATTTTCTAAAACTTCCTTGGCGGCATCAATTTGTCCTTTCCCACCATCAATCACAATTAAATCTGGAAAAGGCAGCTGCTCCTTCATCACTCTTGAATATCTGCGGTAAATCACTTCGCGCATAGAAGCATAATCATCGGGACCGATAACCGTTTTAATCTTGTATTTGCGGTATTCTTTTTTATCTGGTCGCCCATCAATAAAGACCACCATTGCCGATACCGGATTGGTTCCCATAATATTTGAATTATCAAAAGCTTCAATTCGAATTGGCTCTGAAATCCCCATCGCCGTTCCTAGCTTTGCCACAGCACCGATCGTTCGTTCTTGCCGCCGATCAATTAAATCAAATTTTTCACTTAAATAGACTTGGGCATTTTTTCCTGCAAGCTCGACTAATTTTTTCTTTTCTCCTCGCTGCGGTTGTAATATTTTTGTGGTAACCACTGCTTGAACACTTTCCTGATCAATTTCTCGTGGAATCAATACTTCTTGGGGAACAAAGTGCTGCTGCTCTTGGTAAAACTGACCAATAAAAGTCAGAAAGTCTTCCTCCGGTTCATTATAAAAAGGAAACGACGAGACATCTCGCTCAATCAACTTACCTTGGCGAACAAAAAAGACTTGTACGCACATCCAGCCCTTGTCGACTGCATAACCAAAGACATCACGATTCACAAAGTCCGCATTGGTCATTTTTTGTCTAGTCATTACAGTTTGAATCGATTTAATTTGATCACGTAATTCAGCTGCTTTCTCATACTCTAATTCTTGCGCTGCTTTTTCCATTTTTGCTTGTAATTCTTTTTGAATTTCTGTGTAACCGCCATGTAGGAACTGCTTGATCTCCATAACCATATCCTTATAAATCTGCGGATCCACATCAAAAACAGACGGGCATAAGCATTGACCTAAATGATAGTATAAACAAGGCTTCTTCGAGCTCAAGCTGCATTTGCGCAAAGGATACAAGCGATCAAGCAGTCGTTTGGTTTCATTGGCTGCTTTTGCATCTGGATAGGGGCCAAAATAATTTGCCCCATCTTTCAAAACTTTTCTCGTAATCAGCAAGCGCGGATATTTTTCATTGGTAATTTTTATAAACGGATAAGATTTATCGTCCTTCAGCATGATGTTGTACTTCGGATCATTTTTTTGAATTAAATTAATTTCTAATAACAAAGCTTCCACATTCGATTCGGTCACAATGTATTCAAAATCGACAATTTCGCTCACCAAGCGTTCCGTTTTAGTATCATGGCTGCCACGGAAATAAGAACGCACACGATTACGTAAAATTTTTGCTTTTCCCACATAGATAATCGTACCGTCTTTGTCTTTCATCAAATAGCAGCCCGGTTGATCCGGAAGCAAGGCTAGTTTGTTTTCAATTTGCTCATTCACACAGCTCATTCCTTTTTCCATTACTCTTTCACTAAGTATAACACGAACGGGCGTTTCCCTCTACTTTCCACTTCACACTGAACGAGTCGCTGAGCGTGGTGCTTAATTTTGCACAAAAACAGCTTCAAAAATAAAATTGCGTGAAACATGACGGGTAATCGAGTATTCAAAAATTGCCCCATCCTCTAACGAAACTGTTTTTTCAACAATCATCATGAAATCGTCATCAATCTTGCCTAAAATCATTTCATCTAGCTGACTTCGGCGATCACCCTTTAACCAAACATGGGATGTATGCATTTTTAAGCCCAACTCTTTTTCAATATAATTATAGACAGAGTTCTCAATATGCTTGGGTTCCAATCCAGGAATCAGTCGCAATGGCATAAAGATTTCTTCCACAGAGTAGGGTTCTTGATCGAGGTAACGACTCCGAATAATATGATAGATATATTCATTTTTGGGAATCGCTAAATAATTTGCCACTTTTTCGCTGGGAAATTCAATGGCAAAGCTGTGAATTTTAGAAGTAACATGCTCCTCTCCCACTGTATTAACCAAACCCGCAGTTGGGCCTAATACCAACGAAGATTCAACTGGTTTACGTAAAACAACCGTACCAAAGCCACGTCGCCTCATTAATAAGCCTTCCTTGACCAGTAAATCCAATCCTTTTTTCACCGTCAGCTTGCTACAAGAATAAACCTGCGCTAATTCATCTCCTGTTGGCAAAATCGCACCAATGGCGTAATCATCCTCAATAATTTTATTTTTAATCCCACTATAAACTTCCATATATTTTGTCA
>JAATGB010000089.1 GCA_015654945.1 Lactobacillales bacterium
CCGCCTTTAAAAATTTGTTGCTGAATTACCAGTGAAGCACCAGGTAGGAAATTCTCTGGGAAATAAATACCTGCGAGAATTGCAGCTTTTTCTGAGGAATAACCCAAAGTCGCAGCATTAATGTCATTTTCGATCAAGGAAGCAATCTCCATTTTTGTTTTTATTGCTTGATTTAGATTCAAGTTTTTAAAGGGTTTAAAATCCATTATTTTTAGCCGATTGCCCACTTCGACACCAGTTATACCATTGACTACAAGGGCAATTTCAGGAAATTTTATTTTTAATTCGGAAATAGTTTGCAAAAATGTATCTAGCTCAATCAATGGGCTTGTTTTTTTTGCGATAATCGTACCTAGTAAGTCGACAATGTAAAAATTAATCTGGATATTTTTTTCGTATTCAATAAATTGATTCACTAGAAATAGCTTGCGTCGTTCATTAAATTGATAGGCGACAGCGTAACGTCCGCCTGTTTCAAATGGTGTATCCAGCTCAATAAAATAATGGTTTTCGACGAGCTCTGGAATTAATTTATTAATCGTTACCACACTTAAATGGGACTGTTCTGCTAACTGCTTTTTAGTCATGGGTAAGCCATTCTTTTTCAGTAACTCGATTAACAAATCTTGATTATGCTGTTTGATATTTTTGGGTTTGTATGCTTTCATTTGCTCAACCGCCTTTCCATCATCATAACAAAAAAAAGTGAAAAAAACATCTTTATTAATTTTGTTAATAGAGGTATACTAATTTTAGATATTAAACTTTGTTAACAAAGTTTGAAGGTCGGCAAAAGAGGCAGAAATTCTGTATTGGTTTCGTGTCGAATTTTAGGAAGGATCATTTGGGCCCTCTTTTGGATTAAGGCGCGCTCCTCTTTGTTGCGCATAAAGGTTGTGATAAAGGGAATGCCAAAGGGCGATAGAAATAACCATGAAATTAGTAAGAAAAGGCGCGCATTAATTAACAGTGTTGCAAATCCGGAGCTTAGAAACATTTTATTTAAAGAATCGCTTCAGGAAGGCGGAGAAAATGTGTGTGTCGGAAAAAGCGTATTTTTTTACCGAGGGAGCAATTTACGATTTGGAAGGAACGTTTGCATTGGTGAAAATGTGTCTTTTATGGATGAAAAAATGATCAAAATCGGCAATAATGTATGGATTGGGGAAGGAACCATTGTCTATTCAGGAGTAGAAATCGGAGATAATGTATGGATTGCGCCAAATTCGATGGTGCACAACTCTCTTTACGTTAGTGAAAAAAATAGAGAAGCAAGAAATAAAAATAAAAATTTAGGAGCTGATGAAATGTACATTGAACATCTTGCAATTTTAACCAAAGACCTTGAAAAAATGAGAGAATTTTACGAAAAATATTTTAAAGCGAAAAGCAGTGAACGCTATCACAATAAAAAAACGAGCTTTCAATCTTATTTTCTCACGTTTGAATCGGGAAGCCGCTTGGAACTAACGACGAAAAAATTTGTATCAGAGAGGCGCGCAGATAGCTTAGGCTATGCACATCTTGCCATTTCAGTTGGTACGCAAAAGGATGTGGACGATTTTGCGGAAAGATTTGTGGCAGAAGGGTATCCTTTGGTAAATGGCCCTCGGACGACAGGCGATGGCTACTATGAAGCTGTCATTCAAGATCCAGAAGGAAATTTAATTGAGCTAACCACGGATTATATCGCACAAGACTAAGTAATAAAGCGAAAAAAAGTAAATCTAACCTTTTTAAGGAGGATATAGCGATGGTGTATGCAGATTATCATGTACACAGTGATTACAGTGACGATTCTTGGTATTTAATGGAAACGGTTGTTCAAGATGCCATCCAATTAGGCTTAGAAGAGATCTGTTTTACCGATCATGTGGATTATGGCATCAAACCAGATTGGCAGCCAGATGAAATTTTTAAAGTCGGAGGCAATCGTGAAGTAAAAAATGTTCACTATGCATTGTATTTTGCTGAATTGGAAAAATTGACAAAAAAATATGCTAACCGAATAAAAATCAAAACAGGTTTAGAATTTGGAATCCAAATGGCGACAATTCCACAATTTGAAAAGCTGTATCACGCACACGCGTTTGATTTTATTTTACTATCGGTCCATCAGGTCGACAACCAAGAATTTTGGACGGGGGAGTTTCAAAAAGGACACACGCAAGCAGAAAGTTACCAGCGGTATTATGAGGAGATGTACCAATTAGTCAGCTCCTATAAGAATTATAGTGTCCTAGCTCACATGGATTTGATCCGACGGTATCTGGACAAAGAAGTGGATCTGTTTGCAGACTATCAGGATAAAATCGCGCAAATTCTAAAGGTGGTAATTGCAGATCAAAAAGGTATCGAAATCAATACTTCTTCTGAACGGTATGGGATCAATGGATTAACGCCTTCTATCGAAATTTTGAAACTTTATCGTGCACTAGGAGGAACCATTATTACCATCGGCAGTGATAGCCATGAACCGAAGCATTTGGGCTATCATGTTAAAGAAGCAAAAAAAATCTTAAAAAATCTGGGCTATACGCATTTTTGCACATTTGAACAAATGAAGCCTATTTTTCATGAGCTGTAAATTATATTGTTCTTAAAGTACAAAGGAGGTCGTTATCTTTTTAGTAAAAAGAAAATGGGAATTCCAGTTGGTTCTGTTTTGCCGGGCTGTTCTTTGGTGAATAAAGGACTCGGGGAAATTGACAGTAAAAATGCAGCAAATTCTTGGCGAAATATGAACTACTATTTATCCGAACCATTTTATGGTTCGGATAAACAAGCAAACACTTCATTAAAGAAAATTCAAATCGGTCAAAAGATTAGTAGCGCTGAATACACCTATACGTATTATAAAAATCATAATAAAGATGCCAATGGGCACTTTTATTCCCTTGAAGACCAAGTTATCGGCATGTATTTTCCCTAGGAAGAAGCGAATTAAATGAATAAAAAATGGACGAGCTGAGTAATTTCTTGTCTGTTTTTTGTAGCTACGAATTCATACGGATTGTCTTTTTGGAGCATTTAAGTGTAGTCAGTTTTTAATTTAAATGGGCTCAATCTGTTTCTTTGCTAGGAAGAAGTATTCTAAAATTCTGGCAATCATTTTCTTCTTTTGTAAATAGTATGTTCATTTTGATAAGTAAAACAACTGAAAAGAAGCCACTTGGCACAGCTGATCGGATCATGTTACAATAGTAGTATTAAATGAGAAGGTGGTGAATAAGTACAATGGTTTATATGCCAAAAATAACAGCGATATATTCATTTGTAATAGGCTTTCTGTCTTTTTGTCATGTAATTATTTCCAATTTTTTATCTGTAGGGATAAGTGTATCTAAAAACAGACAATTAATTGAATAAACGAGACCATTCAGACTTATTTACTTTTTATTGATCGATTATAAAATAACAGTATGAGATATGAAATGAGTAAAACGATGCAATCAAGTAGTGCGTTTGCTTCGTATCTTATCAGTAAATAAAATGAAGGTTGAACAAATAATTTGTTCAGCTTTTTTGTCGTGTACGGGTGGAGTAAATCTGTTTGGATGGCAGAAAGAGGTTAGTATGTTAGTCCAATTACAAAAAATAACCAAAAATTATGGAATGGAGCCACTTTTTGAAGCGCTGAATTTGCAAATAAATGAAGGCGAAAAAATTGGCTTGATCGGTAGCAATGGTTCAGGTAAGTCAACGATTTTAAAAATTATCAAGGGCTTGGAAACGGTGGATGCTGGCACTGTAAGTAGTAAAAAAAATGGGCAGATCGGATACCTTGCGCAAACACCTAATGTGAGTGAGCAACAAGTCAAAATGTATTTACTTGAAACGTTCACACGCTTACGGGTGATTCAAGAACAAATGACGCGGCTCGAGCAGCAAATGACGGATCTTGAAGGCGATTTGGAGAGTAGTTTAGCAAAGTATGGCCAAAAGCAAGCAGAATTTCAGCAGGCAGGCGGTTATGAAATAGAGAACAAATTGGAAAGAATTGCGAACGGGTTGAAAATTGATCATTTGCTCATGAAAAAATGTTCTGAGTTAAGTGGAGGCGAACAGGCGATTATTGATCTAGCCAGAATTTTATTGCAAGAAAACGAATTGATTTTATTAGATGAGCCGACGAATCACTTAGATGCAGAAAGAATGATTTGGTTGGAAAGCTACTTGTTTCGCCAAAAAACGGCTTGTATGCTTGTGTCACATGATCGGTTATTCTTGGATCATGTCGTAACGAAAATTTTTGAGATTGAAGAGGGCCAGTTATCAGAGTATCAAGGCAACTATTCTTTTTATAAAAAGCAAAAAGAAAAGGAACTTGAAAAAATTAGCCATGATTTTTCGGAACAACAAAAGGAAATAAAAAAAGTAACATTAGCCATTCGACGTTTTCGTCAATGGGGGCACGAAGGTGACAATGAAAAATTTTTCAAAAAAGCAAAACAATTGGAAAAACGTCTAGAGAAAATTCAGAAAATACCAAAGCCAAAGGATGAAAATCCAAAATTAGCGAAGCACTTTAACGAATCCGAGCGTTCAAGTAAAAGAATTGTTCACTTCGAAAAAGTCAGCAAATATTATGGCGATCAAAAACTGTTTAATGAAGCAGAATTTTCATTATTTTGGCAAGATCATGTCGCTATTGTAGGAGCAAACGGTGCCGGAAAAAGCACGTTATTGAAGCTTATGCTCGGCTTAGAGCAACCAGATACTGGGCAAGTCATCCAAGGCGCGAATTTGCAAATTGGCTACTTATCGCAAACGATTGAGTATGAATCGCCAAAACAAACAATTTTACAGAACTTTCGCAGAGAATGTGCGGAAGACGAACAAAATTGTCGACGTATTTTAGCAAATTTTTCATTTTACACTGAGGATGTAATCAAGCAAGTACGTTTTTTAAGTGGGGGTGAAAAAATTCGTTTAGAGCTAGCCAAGTTGATGTACAACAAGGTTAATCTGCTGATTTTAGATGAACCAACAAACCATTTGGATATTGAAACACGAGAAGAAATTGAAGAAATATTGCAGCTGTTCAAAGGCACGTTAATCGTGGTTTCGCATGATC
>JAATGB010000203.1 GCA_015654945.1 Lactobacillales bacterium
TTCAGGTACAGCATCGATTTTTTCTAACACATTTAGTGCAAGTGGATTATAAACGCCATAAACAGCTGGATCAATAAATAGCCAATTACGCAGCGCGTCTAAGTTTTGGGCAGCCCGCACATCTTCTGGCTTGCTTGAAGCGGGATAAACAAGCGCAATATTTGGTGCAGGTCCGATTTTACCCGGATAATGCCCTTCATGGTAATTTTTCATCACCATTGCTTGCGCAATCAACATATGATGATTTTCCTGAAAGGCTTTTTTATACGATGCTTCTTTCCCACGAACCGCAGCGCCTGCTAAAACAAGCATATTCTGTTCATTAATGGTTAACCAATACTTGACCTTTTCACCAAAGTGCTCAAATAAGACCGCGCAATAACGAACAAATGCATCAATCGTTGCACGATTTCCCCAACCACCTTTCGCCTGTAAAGCTGCTGGCAAATCAAAATGAAAAACAGTCACTAGCGGTTCAATTCCATGAGCAAGACATTCATCAATTAATTCATTATAAAAAGAAATTCCTTTTTCGTTGATTTCGCCATCACCATCTGGAAAGATTCTCGTCCAAGCAATTGAGAAGCGATAGGTTTTAAGTCCTAGTTCAGCAAACAACTGAATATCTTCTTTCATATGATGATAATGATCCGCTGTGACTTTGAAATCGCTGGTATTTTCAGGAACTTTTCGGACATCTTGAACAGAAGGTCCTTTTCCATCTTCGTTCCAAGCTCCTTCTACTTGATAGGCACTTGTCGCTGCACCCCATAAAAAATTCTCTGGAAACGGTTTTATTACTTTTGTCATGTAACATTCCCCCTTGTATATTTCTATTATAAAGTATAAGCAACTCTCTTTCGCTTATTTTAACAGCAGATATAACTCGTTACAGCCAAAAAAACAGTCACAGCTATCAAGCAAAATTTTGTTTTTAGCCAGGCTCTGTGTTATTCTTAAGCTATAAAATTCAAAGGAGCTTATGAAAAAAATGAATAAATATTTTGATCATACTTTATTAAAACCTGAAGCAACTCAACTGCAAATTCTTGCATTAATCAATGAAGCCAAGGAATATGCTTTCATGTCTGTATGCGTCAATCCGACTTGGGTAGCTTTTGCAGCAGAAGAGCTTCAGGACAGCGATGTGAAAGTCTGTACGGTAATTGGGTTTCCTTTAGGTGCTACGACTTCAGCAGTGAAAGCTTTTGAAGCCAAAAATGCCGTCGAAAATGGCGCTGATGAAGTAGACATGGTAATTAATATTGGACGCTTAAAAGCCAAAGAATACGATGCTGTAAAAAAAGATATTGAAGCAGTGGTCCAAGCCGTTTCCGCGCAAACATTAGTCAAAGTCATTATCGAAACCTGCTTGCTAACAGACGCCGAAAAAATCAAAGCCTGTGAACTAAGCAAAGCAGCAGGTGCCGATTTTGTAAAAACTTCCACTGGTTTCTCAACAGGCGGTGCAACGGTCGCTGACATTCGTCTCATGCGTCAAACAGTCGGACCAGATTTAGGTGTAAAAGCTTCTGGCGGGGTGAAATCAAGTGAAGACGTCGAAAAAATGCTTGCTGCTGGCGCAACGCGCATTGGCACAAGCTCCGGTGTTCAAATCATAACCCACCAACAAACCGATAAAAACAGCTATTAGTCAAAACTTCGACTTACGCCAAAAAACGTCCGCTAGCAATTGTTAGCAGGCGTTTTTTCATTTAATCTAATGCTCCTGTTCTTTTAACAGCTCTACAAATTCAGCTGAAACAGCTTGCATTGGCTGTTTTAAATGTGCAAATGCCGTATCAATATTGATAAATTGCCCCTGCTCATCAAACATTTCTTCCTTGATATCAAGTGGCGGATTTGTTGCCATATTATACATTTTAAGTCCTTGAGTGACTAGCTTCATTGCCAATAACCCTTGAAACCCACCGTGATTGCCATAAACCATAATGCTGACGGGCTTATGACTCCATTCTCGATAGAGATAGTCAAGT
The DNA here is from genome assembly GCA_015654945.1 of Lactobacillales bacterium. Taxonomy (GTDB): domain Bacteria; phylum Bacillota; class Bacilli; order Lactobacillales; family Vagococcaceae; genus JAATGB01. The sequence goes on from JAATGB010000203.1 coordinate 1,998, forward strand.
GCATTTTTCAAAACGGCTGGATATCCCCAATTATATTGCGGGAACAGGAAGACAAAGCCGTCGTATTGCTGAATCAATTGACTCCATTTCTTGGTATGAGCCAGCTGATAATTTCCATGAGCCGGGATATCAGGTTCATTGAGGAAAGGTAATTCAATTTTTGCCAAATCAATAATATCTAGCTGTAATTGCTCATTCGCCATTGCTTTTACGACCCATTCTGCAACGGAACGGCCAATTCGATTTGGTCGGTTACTTCCAAGTATAAGCCCAATTTTTGGTTTTTTTCTAGTGTCCATCGATTCCCTCTCCTTTTTCGTGCATATTGCACATAAATAATAACCTAACTGTGCTATAATTGCAACTATGAAGAATAAACTATTTGAATTACTCATTGAGATTGTCACTTTTTTTAATGATCCCTCACAAGATAAACGGATATTGGAAAAAGCTGGTTTTTCAGAACAGCTAACAAGTCTACCGATTATTGTCCATGTAGGGCGAGAACAACCGATTAGCATCGGAGAGCTTTCAAAAAAACTTGGGCGAGATCATTCATCTGTTAGTCGGCAAATTGACAAATTAGAAGCACAGCAGCTTGTTAAAACCAACGATGCGAAGACAGATGGTAGAGTGCGCGAAATTTTATTAAGTGAGAAAGGAGCAGCAATTCTTGCGCAAATTGATCAAGCTAGAACCCAATTAATGAATGAAGCTCTTACAGACTGGGACCAAATTTCTTTAGAAGAACTAGAACGTAGCCTAACCCATTTGGTAATGACGCTAAACAAAATAAATAATTAAAACATACTAAGATTAGTCAAGTAGGAAAAAGAATGGAGCAATAGTCAGAAGAAAATCTGATTATTGCCCCATTCCCTTTTAATCAATTTATGCACAAAGCACTATTTTTAACGGTTATAATTAGTTTTCATATAGGGTTGCCATAGCCTGTATTCTACGCTTAATTTCACTTCGGACATGCAATGGCTCTAAACATTCGCAGTTATTTCCGAAACTGAAAAGAATATTGTAATGATAGTCGTTCTCTATGAAAGGAAAACTAACAATATAATAGTCGCCACCGTCTGGCAAAAACTCTTCATACGCGCAATAATCAAGTGCCCTATCCATTACAGATTTATGAATGCGAATTTTAATTTTTGTTTGCATAGTTGCTAAAATCTCAGTAAAGTCTAGCTGTGGTTTTTGATAATCTCGTGGTGTAAAAAATTCCTCAAGCACTTGAAGGGTCGATATGCGGGCTACCTTGAATAAACGAAAAGCATCTCTTTGATAGCAATATCCTTGGATATACCAATGATTTCCTTTCAATACAAGCTGATAGGATTCAACTATTCGTTTCGTTTTGTTCCCATGGCGATCTACATAATAAAACGAACATAATTTCTCTTCTCGTAGAGCAATTTTGAGCATTTCTAAATTAGCTTGTATGTTCTTATTTCCCATCCACGGAGTTAAATCTATCTGTATCTGATTTGTTTTTAATTCAATATCTTTTTGCCTATCGACAGGGATAAAACTTTTAATCTTCGTAAGAGCGTTTACTAACTCATCACCATGTATCATAGTTGAAAGACTGTAAAGACCCATCAAAATAACAGAAAGATCATTATTTGAAAAAAACTTCTTATCAATCTTATAATTTGGCATAATCTCAAAGCCTCCTCCTACTCCTGGTATTGAGCGAACAGGAATGCCAGCTACATTAATAGCTTCGATATCGCGGTAAATTGTGCGAGTTGAAACTTCAAATGTAGTTGCCAACTCCTGTGCACTTATACGCTCTTTATCAAGGAGAATCATAATAATACTAATGAGCCTTTCAACTTTCATAAAATAGCACCTTTCAAAATTTCTTTTTTATTATTGTATATTGTTGACATAATGGTGTCAACAATTGCTTGATATACTAAAAAAGGAAAGAAAGGAAAAAATAGTATTAGAAATACAATAAAAATGGAGGAAATTTATGTTTACAATTTATATTTACGTTCTTGATACTTTAGCTGACTGGGAATTGGGGCATGTTACTTCAGAGCTAAATTCTGGTCGATTTTTCAAAAAAGCAGCACAACCAGTATCAATCAAAATGGTTAGTCACTCTAAAGAGCCAATTAATACAATGGGTGGGTTAACTATCGTTCCCGACTGCTTGATTGATGATATTATTATTAGCGAAAAAAACATGTTGCTATTACCAGGAGCAGACACATGGAATGACCCAATACACCACAATATCATCGGAAAAGCAAGTGAATTTCTCTCTTTAGGTGCTACGGTATGTGCCATCTGTGGTGCGACTGCTGCACTTGCAAACTTTTCTCTGCTAGATGAGCGTCCACATACTAGTAATGGGCTAGGATTCCTTGAGATGGTTTCTCCTAGTTATAAAGGGCAAAATTTTTATATAGACGAACCATCCACGGCGGATAACAACCTAATTACTGCAAGTTCCACAGGATCTTTGTTGTGGGCGAAGCAAATTATTGAACATTTAGATGTTTTTCAATCAGATACACTGGACTTTTGGTATAAATATTTTAGTACAGGTAAATCTGAGTATTTCTTTGCTCTCATGCAAACTTTGCCGTCTAGTACTATAAATTAACTTTCCTTTGATAGAAACTAATGCGTATAATAGCAAAAGAGGTTGGGTCAGAAGTGTTTAACTCTGAGAAATAAGAAGGAATTTCCGAAAATTGGTCCTCAAATTTTGGGTAAATTTCGGCTTATTTCCGAAGGAGTTTCTTCTGTCCCACCGTTTATTCGTGATTGAAGGGACTGAGGCATAGCTTAGTGAGTTATGTCCCAAACTCTTTCGTTTTTAGAAAGAATGATTCCCCCACTCTTTACACATATACTAGTGACTGTTGAGTGGCTCAACAACTTAAGCAGCTAGCTATTTATTGGTACAAAAAAACTTCCAGCAGTTAATGCGGAAGTTTTTTAGTCTATCCAAAATGATGTGTCTTCGCTATTATGCTTTTTGTAATTTATCATGAATAAAATCTTCTAGTTGATACATTGCATTTTCAACAATTTCAGGAGTAATCGTTTCTTTCATAAAGTGAATTGTTTCGTGAGCTTCACTCGCTCTGATCGCGACATTTTTCACTTCTTCTTTAGTCAAATTCATATTCAAGTCTTCCAAACAGGTTGGCAAGCCTAATTCATGATAAAACGGCAGCAATTCATTAATTTCAGCTAATTTATTCTCGATAACTAATTGGACAAAAATACCGTAAGCTACTTTATTTCCATGTAATTGGTGATGGCTTTGTGGCAGAATCGTCAACGCATCATGAATTGAATGCGCACCTGAACAGCGGCCGTAATCATCGCCAAATCCGCCAACCATTCCAGCAAGTAAAATATTGGTTTCAACAATTTGTTGGAACGCTTCACTAAATTGTTGGTCATCTATTGCTTTTAAAGCATCTTTGCTATATTTCAAAAGTTTTTGCTGACATTGCTTCGCAGCATACCATGAAACTTCAATTTCAACTGATTTATTTTCTAATTGAGAGATAATCGAATCCGCTTCATACCATTTTGCAAGAGTATCACCAATCCCAGCAACCAGCAACTCTTTCGGTGAGTTTACAATAATAGTTGGATCAATTAACACAAGCGAGTTGGCACGCGCGAATACATCAAGCCGAACCATTTCTCCTGTTTGTGCATAAATCACACTGATCGGTGTATACGCTGCACAGGTAGAAGCCAGTGTTGGTAAAATGATGATCGGTAAAGACATTTGATTGCCAATTAGTTTTCCTAAATCCGATATTTTCCCTCCACCCACACTAATAATTCCTTCAATTTTATTTTTTTGTATAAATAAACAAAATTCTTTTGCTTTTTCTTCGGTGTTTTCGCCACCATAATTAGCAAAGCTAGCCTTAATAGAAACAAATTTTGGAAAGAAATTCTTTGCTACCGCCCATGATTTTTCGCCATGCAAAACAAGAACAGACTGAATGTTTCTATTTTCTAAGTGTGCTTCTAACTCATCCCAAGCCCCTTTTTTGCATATATATTCTTGTGGTGCTCCTCGTACAATTAATGGCTGCATACAATCTAACTCCCTTCGTTTTTTCTATTATAGGCTTTTTAACGGAAAATTTCTATTAAAAAGTCAGTAATATTTTAACAAAAATGTATAAATAATGTTTTTTGATAAAAATATTGCATATTCTTCCATTTTATTCTATAATATAAAGCATGTTAAATAAAGGAGTGCAGCCCATGAAGAAAAAGATACTTTATACTATGTTGGTTACAATGTTTACAAGTTTTTTGATTCCCTTCTTCGCAACAAATGTCCAAGCAGCAGAAACCGATTCTTTTTATGATAAAATTCAAAAAGATGGTCAATTGATCGTTGGTCTATCTGCAGATTATGCGCCATACGAATTTCATGCAACTGTTGACGGTCAAGATACGATTGTTGGTTTCGATATTTCGATTGCACAAAAAATTGCCGATGATTTAGGGGTAAAGCTAAAGATTGAAGAACTTGGTTTTGATGCTTTACTGGGTGCATTAAAAACCGGTAAAATTGATCTCATTATTTCAGGCATGTCTCCGACACCTGAACGTTTAAAAGAAGTAGACTTTTCCGATCCTTATATGACTGTTCAGCAAAAAGTCATCGTACGAAAAACAGACAAAGATAAATTTACGTCTGTTGCTGATTTTAATAACGTCAAAGTTGGCGCACAAAAACAGTCTACACAAGAAGAGTTGGCCAAAACGGAATTAACCGGCTCTGATGTCACCTCCCTACAAAAGGTTCCTGATATTATTGTTAATTTAAAAAATAAAAAAATTGACGCCGCCATTATTGAAGGACCGGTTGCCGATGCGTATTTACAAAAAAATACCGATCTAACCTATGCGGATGTTTCCTTTGAAAACGGGACAAAACAAACGGCGATTGCGATGCCGAAGAACTCACCTGTCCTCAAAGAAAAAGTCAATGCTTCGATCAAAGAAATTAAAAAGAAAAAATTACTGCCCGGCTATAAAAAAGAAGCCAATGCGTTGATGTTTGACGATCAAAACTTTTTCCAAGAATATGGCTCTTATTATGTTAAAGGTGCCGGTTATACGATTTTCTTAGCAATTATTGGTGTATTATTCGGCGCTTTATTAGGTGGTATACTTGCTTTAATGAAACTTTCGAAAAACAAACTGTTCAAATTCATCGCAGCTGTTTATATTGAATACGTTCGTGGGACACCACTACTTGTTCAAATCTTCCTTGTTTATTTTGGAACAACGGTCATCGGTCTTGATCTATCAAAAATGACTGCAGGCTGTATCGCTTTAGCTCTAAATAGTGGTGCTTATGTCGCTGAAATTGTCCGTGCGGGAATCCAATCTGTCAACAAAGGACAGAGCGAAGCGGCTCGTTCTTTAGGGATGAATCAATCGCAAGCAATGCGTTTTATTATTTTACCTCAGGCCATTAAAACAATTCTTCCTGCATTAGGAAATGAATTTGTGACGGTTATCAAAGAATCCTCTGTGGTTTCTGTCATTGGAGTTTCCGAATTAATGTTCCAAGCAGGCAATGTTCAAGGTGCAAGTTTCAAACCATTCTTGCCTTATGTTCTTGTTTCGTTAATTTATTTTGTTCTAACATTTACACTGTCTAAACTATTAGGCGTTGCCGAAAGGAGAATGAGTACCAATGATTGATATAAAAAATTTAAAAAAAGATTTTGGTAAAAATGAAGTCTTAAAAGGCATTGATTTAACAGTGGACGCAGGAGAAGTCGTCGTCGTTATCGGACCTTCTGGTAGTGGAAAAAGTACTTTTCTTCGGTGTTTAAACTTGTTAGAAGAACCGACTGCAGGCTCGATTGATTTTGAAGGACAAAACTTACTTGACAAAAAAACAAATATTAATGCGCTTCGTCAAAAAATGGGAATGGTTTTCCAGAGCTTTAATCTTTTTCCTCATAAAAGTGTGCTTGATAATTTAACGATCAGCCCAATCCAAGTCAAACATGTCACGCCAGATGAGGCAAAAAAACAAGCGTTGACACTCTTAGAAAGAGTGGGCTTGTCCGATAAAAGTACTAGCTTTCCTGCACAATTATCTGGAGGTCAACAACAGCGGGTTGCGATCGCTCGAGCTTTAGCGATGGGACCAGATGTTATGCTGTTTGATGAACCGACTTCTGCGCTTGATCCAGAAATGGTAGGAGAAGTATTGGCAGTTATGAAGGATTTAGCAGAAGCTGGGATGACAATGATCGTCGTAACGCATGAAATGGGCTTTGCACGTGAAGTTGCTGATCGGGTTCTTTTCATGGATGCTGGTGTCATTCAAGAGGAAGGGACGCCCGAAGAAGTCTTTGGTCATCCGAAAAATCCACGAACACAAGATTTTCTCGGAAAAGTGTTATAATTTTACTAGATGTTTGGGAAGGAACGCAGCTAAGGTTCCTTCTCATTTGAATAGGGAGGAAAATCTATGGACAAACAATTTATTGCAACACGCTTTCAACATCCTGCACAAAATATTTTAATGGATATTGGTACAATTGCCGCTGAAATGGATGATATTATTGATCTATCTATTGGTGATCCTGATATCATCACCCACAAAACGATTATTGATGCAGCCTTTCATGATGTACAACAGGGCCATACGAACTACACTGCTTCTAGTGGTAGTCAAGAATTTCTTGAAACCGTTAAGAATTTTTATCAACGCCAATATGGTCTAACGTTTGAAACTTCGCAAATTAGAGCAACCGTCGGCGCACTGCATGGCATGTATCTTGCCCTCCAAACATTGCTTAATCCTGGAGATGAAGTCATTATTCATGAACCGTACTTTTCTCCCTACAAGGACCAAGTATTGTTTGCTGGTGGTGTACCGGTCTTTATTCCCACCTATGAAAAAGATGGGTTTCAAATTGATTTAGCGATTCTCGAAAATGCTATTACCGATCGTACGAAAGCGATTATTATTAATTCCCCAAATAACCCAACTGGCGCAGTATTCTCACAAGAAACGTTCAAGGGAATTGCCGATATTGCCATCAAAAACAATTTATATATTTTATCAGATGAAGTCTATGAAGCGTTTACTTTTGGAAAAGAATTTTTGCCGATGGCAACTTATGCACCTAACAATACGCTAACATTTTCTAGTTTGTCTAAAGCTTTTGCGATGACCGGATGGCGAATTGGCTACATGATTGCACCTACCTATATCAATGAGATTGCAAAATTAATTAACGAAAGTCTGACTTATTCTGCCCCTACCCCTTCTCAACGAGCTGGAATTTATGCGTTAAACCATGCGGAGGATTTAGTTCCTCTTGTGACGGATGTCTTCAAAGAACGCTTGACTTATGTTGAAAAAAGAGTGGCAGAAATCCCGTTCCTATCTCTTTCACCGGTTAAGGGCAGTATATATGCGTTTATTAATATTGAAAAAAGCGGACTTACCTCCGTTGCTTTTTCTGAAAAATTGTTAAAAGATATTCGTGTCTTGCTGATTCCTGGCAAAGCTTTCGGTGAAAATACCGGTGACCATCATGTGCGTTTAGCGGCTACTCAGAATCTAGAAGTTTTAAAAGAAGCCTTTGATCGAATAGAGACACTTACCTTTTAACCATTATATGCCCCAATACGTTAGTGAATCAAATGGATTCACTAGCTTTTTTATTGTATTTTTTGTGTAATCTCTAAATGTTCTTATGCGTAAAATCACATATTTTCTGATAGAGTCTTTTTTTATATTCTATTTTCCATTATAATTAAGGAATATTAAAAATAGATTTAGGAGGAATTTCAATGAATATAGTTTTCAAAAAAATGGTGCTACACATTATTTTTAGTGGCGTCGTAATAGTTTTGATCCTATTCCTATTTTTATGCAACTATGGGAACAAGCAATCCTTTACTTCTCTAGTTGGAAGTTGGTTATCTGAACCAGAAACAGTTTTGGAAAACGACAAGAATGGTCAACCTAGAGAAAAAAACAGCGTTAATCATCTGATCATAAAAAAAATAAACCAGCAACAGTTGCAGCTTACTCTTTGGAAAAAGAAAGATCAGAAAGAAACAACTCTAATTCATTTTGCTTCTTCTACAGGTGATCAAATGAATTTTGTTTCTACCGATAAAAAAATTTCCTATCGATTTGTAGCAGATACGAAAAAAAACTCACTAATTTTTATATCCAGTAGTGCACTAACGGAAAAAGAAAGTACAATTGAAGGGATTGCCAAACCAATTATTTTTAAAAAAAATAGTGAGAAGTAATTCGTCTATTTTATTTGACGTCTAACGAAGGATAAA
>JAATGB010000184.1 GCA_015654945.1 Lactobacillales bacterium
AAAATAGGACAACCTGTGCGACTTCTTCTGGTTTGGCTGTTCGCCCAAGCGGAATCTGTGAACAATCTTCTTCATAAACTTCCTGAGCAGACATGCCTCTAATGAGCCCACCTTCAATTCGTTCACGCGCCTTCATTGGCGTTTCAACAATACCCGGACAAACGGCATTGACTAAAATATCATTTTGAGCCAGTTCCAATGCCATTACTTTTGTCAGACCCAACACGGCATGTTTCGAAGCACAATAGCTTGCCATTCCCCGATACCCATTTTTTCCTGCTTGCGAAGCAATTTGAATAATTCGCCCGCTTTTTTTAGCTACGACCATCTGTTTCGCAAATTCCTTTGAGAGGAGGTAAACCGCCGTTGAATTAACGGAAAAGACTTTTTCCCAATCCTCCACCTGACTCTCAATAACAAAATCGATTGTGGAAATCCCGGCACAATTGACAACAATATCTGGAACACCAATTTTTTCACTGACAGCACAGCTAACTCGCAGGATATTCTGTTGATCCGCAAGATCTAACTTCACCGTATAAAAAGATTCCTTTACAGCGGTTAAATCGGGATTTTCATAAGCAAGATCTGCACCAATCACAATACAGCCTTCAGCTAGAAAAAGCGTCGCAATGCTTTGGCCTATTCCTTGATAGGTGCCGGTAACAAACACAATTTTTCCTTTTAAAGTTTGAAAAAACAAATCAGCTCCTCCTTAAAATCACACAATTTTACGTTCAAATGGATCCGAACTAATGCCTTCTTCCAAAACCTTTTTTGACCACTCTTTAGCTGAAAATAAACTATGATCCCGGTAATTGCCACAGCTAAAAATATCGGTTCCTTGGACATCTTCCCATTCGATTTTTTCAACGATTTCCGTTAAGGTCTCTTTTAAAGCAATTGCGACTTCTTCAGGCGTATGTTCGCCCCATGTAATCAGATGAAAACCTGTCCGGCAACCAAATGGCGAGCAATCAATGATCCCAGAAATTCGTTCACGCAATAACGCGGCTAAAAGATGTTCCAGTGTATGAATACCCGCAGTTGGTAACGCCGCCTCATTTGGTTGTAAAAACCGCAAATCGTAATTAGAAACAAGATCCCCTTTTTCGCCTTTTTTCACAGCGATTAATCGAACATAAGGTGCTTTAACTGCTGTATGATCTAATTGAAAACTTTCTACTTTGACTACCATGTTTATTCCTGCTTTCTTTTTTTAGTGAAATATTCCGTCACTTTTATTTATTTTTTCGTACTACCTTTGTAATCAAATACTGGCTGATACACCCCATCGAATTCGGTTAGAATTTTTTCCGCTACCTGTTTTGTATGGTAAGCGGCAACGACTTTTTTATAGGTAGCATTGTTTTTGTCTTTTGTATTTGCCACAATGACATTAATGTACGGTTTGTTATATGCATCGGTTTTATCCACAGCGATCGAGTAAATTGAATCTTTTACTGGATCTAGATTGTTATCAATAATAAAATTACTGTTTGTAATTCCCGCAGCGTAATCTGGTAACAAGGAAGGAATTTGTGAGGGATCAACTTCGGCGATTTTCAAGTTTAATTTATTTTCCGTAATATCATCGACTGTCGGCGAATAGCCTTTGCTCGCATCGGTTTTAATTAAGCCTGCTTTTTCCAAAACCTTCAGTGCCCGGCCAGCATTTGTTGTATTATTTGGAATCGCGATCGTATCGCCTTCTTTCACTTGGCTAATATCCGTGTACTTATCGGAGTAGACATTTAGTGGCACAATATATGATTCACCAATAACCGTGAATTTATAGCCTTTTTCTTTGATTTCATTATTTAAAAATGCGTAATGTTGAAAAGCGGTCAGATCTAATTCATTGCCATCTAACGATTGATTCGTATAGATTCCGTCAGAGAATTTGACTAGCTTTACCTTGATATGGTCGCCATTTTTTGCTAGTACCTTATTGACCTCATCCCAAATCACATCGTCCGAATCGCCCACCACACCGACTTTCACAATTTTGGTATCCGCTGGCTCCTTATCTTCGGCAAATAGCTTACCCCCAACAAACAATAAAACGATTACCACCACCACAAGCCCCAGTAACGCAACTAACTTTGTATTCTTTTTTTTCATTTCCAACACTTCCTTTTATTTATTCGTTTGATGCTATTTGTTGCCTAACTCTGATCATTCTCAACCTTATTCATGTGTTGTTTGTTCAACAATAATGGACCCCAGTAATTCAATGATACTAATAAAAATCATTAATAAAATGACGACGGCATACGTTGCATCTAACATATTTCGTTGATAACCATATCGGATCGCAAAATCGCCTAAGCCACCTCCGCCAACAATCCCGACAATGGCTGTCAAGCCCATTAAATTCACAACAGTGATCGTTGTTGCCCGTGCGACAGAAGAAATCCCCTCTCTTAAATAGACACGAAAAATGATTTCAAAAGGACCCATTCCCATGGTCACTGCCGATTCGACCAAGCCCGGAGAAACTTCACTAAAGGCAGATTCTAATTGGCGCGAAAAGAAGGGCGTAATGCCGACAATTAATGGAAAAATCGTTCCAATCGTCCCGACAGCCGTTCCGACAAGAGCACGCGTAACCGGAATCAAAGCGGCAACTAAAATTACAAAAGGAATCGAACGGAAGGCATTAATGATCTTATCCAAAATATTGAAAATAATTAGATTTTGTAGAATACCTCCTCGTTTCGTGACAACTAATGTGATGCCGATTAGCAAACTTAGCACAAAGGAAATGCCGCCAGAAATGAACAGCATCTGAAAGGTTTGAATGACACACGCATAAAATTCCGGCATTCGCGGAACCACATTCGGGAAAAACTTAGTGAAAAACGCGTCCATCCTTTAACACCTCCACCTTAATTTGTTTACTTTCAAGAAACGTGATTGCTTCCGTTAGCTGCTCTTGCTCACCATCCAAAATGGCGACTAAGCCCCCCAAAGGATACTCGTCAATAATTTCAATATCTCCAGAGATAATGTTTGCGTCAATTCCAAATTTTTTCGATATAGCAGAAATCAACGCTTCTGAAACATGTTTGTCTTGATATTGTATTTTGATAAGAATCTGACCCGGCTCCAGCGCGACAATTTCTGAATTTTCACGCAATAATTCGTCGACTTTTTTAAGGTTTGAAGTCGTTTCAATAAAGGATTTTGTCAACGCTTTTTGCGGATTAGAAAAAACGGAGAAGACATCCCCTTGCTCTAAAATGACCCCTTTATCGATGATCGCAACTTTGTGGCAAATTTCTTTTACGACTGACATCTCATGCGTAATCAGGACAATCGTGATCCCCAGCTTTTGATTTAGTTCCCTTAACAGCTTTAAAATAGCCTTCGTTGTTTGCGGATCTAAAGCACTTGTTGCTTCGTCACATAGTAAAACCTCTGGATTGTTTGCAAGCGCACGTGCAATCGCCACTCGTTGCTTTTGTCCGCCGGAAAGTTGCGCTGGGTATTCTTTTTCTTTGTCGGATAAACCAACCAACACTAAAAGTTCTCTGACTCTTGCTTCTCGTTCAGCTTTACTTAAGCCTGAGTTTTTTAGTGGTAATTCAACATTTCCAAAAACCGTTCGAGAGGGCATTAAGTTAAATAGCTGGAAAATCATGCCCATTTTCTTTCGGAGTGTGCGCAATTCTGGTTTTGATAACGCGCTAATGTCTTTTCCTTTGACCAACACTTTGCCGGCTGTAATTTCTTCAATCCCATTGATACAGCGAACTAACGTCGATTTTCCTGCTCCGCTGTAACCGATAATCCCAAAAATATCTTTTTGCGTAATTTCTAAGTTAATTTTTTTCAAAACCTGATTCGTTGTCTCGTTTGTCTGAAATTCTTTTTCAACATCCTCTAACTGAATTAAAATTGCTTCCGGCAAATTTACTCCTCCTTCTCCTCAAGGTGCTTCGCCTGATAGAATAGACTCATCCTATCATCAAAATTCGGTTCTGCCTAATACCAAAAAGAGAACAAGTATGATAGGTAGAAACGATTGATCGTTCCTCACTTTCTTAAAATTATTTTATTTATTGTCACTCTGATATGTAAAATCAACGGGGACTGATATACTAGGTTTAAAAGAATGGATGAAACGAGGAGAGTAACAAATGAAGATTGTCGTATTAGCAGGTGGATGGAGCGAAGAACGTGATGTTTCTTTATCCTCTGGCAGCCAAATCGCCAACGCACTACTTATGAAAGAACATGAAGTTTTACTAATTGATTTACTCGCTGGCATTGAAAATGAACAAACCTTTGCTGACGCGCATAAAGTACATCGTCAAGCACATTATTCTCATCAAATAACTGAAACTGTCCCAGATATAAGCCACTTAACCAGCACAAAAAAAGAGCTGATTGGTCCGAATGTTCTGTCTATCTGTCAAGGTGCAGATTGTGTTTTTCTTGCTCTTCATGGCGGAATTGGTGAAAACGGTCAGCTACAAGCCCTTTTTGATCTTTATGGGATCCATTACACTGGCTCTGACTACAAAAGTAGCTTATTAGCAATGGATAAAATCGTGACCAAAGAGTTAGTTTCTTTTAACGGATTTAACACGCCAAATTGGGTGGTTGTAACAAAAGAGACAGATCTTCATACCGTTTCTCTGCCTGCTGTAGTGAAACCAAACGATAACGGCTCAAGTATTGGGATCGAAATCGTGGAAACCTTTGAAGCACTACAAGAATCAGTAAGCAATGCTTTCAGCCATTCCTCTTCCTCTACCGTTTTAATCGAGCAGAAAGTGGCAGGTCGTGAGTTTTCTGTTGGTATCTTAGGCGAGATTCCGTTACCCGTCATTGAATTGATTCCTAAAAATGGTTTTTACGATTACCAAAACAAATACCAGGCAGGTTTGACGACCGAAGTTGTTCCTGCCGTCCTATCAGAAGACTTACAACATGCGTTGCAGCGCACTGCGCTAGAAGTTCATCATTTATTAGGCTTATCCACCTATTCACGAATTGATTTTATTGTGGATGATGCAGAGACAATTTTTTTAATCGAAGCAAATTCGTTACCCGGAATGACCCCCACCAGTTTATTACCCCAAGAAGCAGCAGCAGCTGGAATTTCTTATGTTGATTTATGTGACTTTATTGTCAAAAAATCAGCAGAATGAGTAACTGCAGCTATTTTTAAAAATTTCTAAAAGGAGTTACCTATATGGCAAGCATTAGAGATATAGCTAAAATGGCGGGTGTTTCCGCTGCTAGTGTGTCACGAATTTTAAACAATGATCCGACTTTTCGCATTAATGAAAACACAAGAAACCGAGTCATTGATATTGCCAATAAAGTAAATTATTCCGCGGATAAAAATAGACATGGTGTCCGCAGCGTTGGCGATGATTTAACGATCGCTTTAATTGTCAGACACAGTAAAGAATCAGAAATTAATGATCCTTACTTTCAATATATTCGACTTGGCATTGAAAAGGAAGCAGCTAAATGGCGCTTACGTGTCCTGCAAGCTTTTCGCATGCATGATGAAGACAAAGATTGGGCCCAATTAGCAAAATATGGTGCGGTAATTATGATTGGCGATATGACAAATGATGCATTAGACCGAATCACGAGCTATAATCAAAAGCTCATTTTAGTTGATAATTATACAAATCATCCGCAGTATGACTGCATTCAAACAGATTTCAATGTAAAAACCCATGAACTTTTAGATCATTTATATCAAAAGGGACATGAAAACATTGCCTTTATTGGCGGTGTCGGGAGCAAAGTCAACATAGAAGGAAAATCAGTGCGATATAAGGAAGAAATTCGGTCGGAAAATTACCGAGAGTGGATGAAGCTACACAATTTAGAAAATTTTTCAACAATTTATCAAGGCAGTTGGATCACTGAAACAGGAATTGAACTTGGAAAAAAAATGCTTGCAAAAAATCCGCGGCCAACAGCGGTGATCGTCGCGAGTGATCCAATGGCCGTTGGCGTTTATCGTGCAATCAGTGATGCAAACCTAAAAATTCCAGAAGATATTTCGGTTGTTAGTTTTGATGATATCAGTATGGCAAAGTTTATGATTCCTGCTTTGTCTAGTGTCAGAATGAATGCGGAAGAAATGGGTCGACTTGCGGTCAGTCTTGCAAAAGAACGAATCCTTGGTGAACGAACCATGCCGATTCGAGTCACCTGTGCCAGTGAATTAGTCCTTCGTGAATCTATTGGAAAATGTCCATAATCTGCTTGTCTCAAATCGCTTGCACATCAATACTTTTATTAACAGAAGTTTCCACAGCTATAAGTGAGGGTGCCTATAACCTTTTTATCCCTGTGATGCACTTCTGTTTTTCTTTTATTTTTTTTTAAAAAAATAAAAGAAAAAGGGTTGCGTAAACATTAACTAAACATTTATACTCTGAATTATGAAGTAAACGTTTACTAAATAAAGCACCATCTATTTTCAAAAAAAAACAAAAAAGGAGATTTTAGAAATGAATTTTGCTGATAAACTTTCAGAAAAAATGGTTCCGCTCGCGCAAGTGATTGCCAATAATCGTTATCTTTTAAGCTTACGTGATGGCTTCATGATGGCATTTCCAGCGACAATGTTTGCTTCCATTATGATTATTGTCCAAAATTTGCCCACAACTTTTGGCTTCGCAAATTATTTACCCGCTGGTTTTAATACCTTTTTAACTGACTTTTTTGGTCCCATCGGGAATGCCACAATGAGCATCTCGGCAATTTTTATCGTTTTTGGTATTGGCTATCATTTGGCAGCACACTACAAACAATCACAAATTTTTGCAGGTGCGATCTCACTTTCCTCTTTCATTATGTTGTTACCTTTCGGTTCAGACAAGACACTTGGTAGTTTTATGCCGTTATCAAAACTTGGCGCGCAAGGGATGTTTGTCGGAATTGTAACCGCTATCATCTCAACTGAAATTTATTGTCGAATTAGTCGCGCTGGCATCACGATCAAAATGCCTGAATCAGTTCCTCCTATGATTGCCGATTCATTTACCGCAATTATCCCAGGAGCTGCCCCATTATTTATTTTTAATATCATTCGTTATGCTTTTACCTTTACCTCATGGGGAAATGCCGTTGATTTTATGTACGAAATTTTGCAAAAACCGTTAATGGGACTAGGTGGAACCTTACCTGCTGTTTTAATTGCAGTCTTCTTTACTCAATTTTTCTGGTAGTTCGGAATTCATGGAACATTAGTTGTCAATGCTGTTATTGATCCAATTATGGGAGCCTTAGCTATTGAAAACTACGAAGCATATAAAGCTGGAGCGACACAATTACCCCATATCATCAGCACCACTTTTATGGGCGTTTTCGTTAACCAAGGAATGCAATTAGGGGTTTCCATCGCAATGGCCTTCTTTATTGCCAAATCCATTCGTATGAAAAAAACGATGAAAACGATTATTGCACCTGCAATCTTTAATGTTTCAGAACCCATGACTTTTGGTTTGCCGATTGTTTTAAATCCACTTGCTTTTATTCCGTGGATTCTAAGCCCACTTGTTTCAACGACAATTTCTTATTTCGCGATTGCAGTTGGTTTAGTTCCGAGACCAATTGGAGCGACCGTTGTTTGGACTACTCCGATTATTCTATCAGGATGGATTGGAACTGGCTCCATTGCGGGAGCAATTTTGCAGATTGTAACCGTCATCGTGATGACCTTGATTTGGATTCCGTTCCTAATGGCGATGGATCGAGAATATTTTAAAGAAGAACAAGCAGAAAAAGAACTAGCCTAATTTTTTAATCGAAGGGAGCAGCTACTCATGCGTGTTGATACGTTACAATACAAATATCAAATGAATGCACCGATCTCTCGTGTTTATCAAAGTATCTACCTCGAACAACTAACTTTTTTTCAAACAAACGACACACAAATCGTCCAATTAACAGAAGGAACTCAAATCTCTCGTAATTTTGTAACAAAAACGCAAAGGCTTCCTGTTCCTGGAACGATCAAAATAACTAGCCTCATAAAAAATAAAATTCTACAAATGGAAACAGCTTATGCTTCTGGAACAATTTTACAGACTTATGAGCTCCGTGAGCACTCAACTGGTAAAACGAAAGTCGTCTACTCGGAAAAAAATACATTTACCGAAATGCGACATCAATATAGCTTTATCGCCGTTGGTTTACTTTATAAATTAAGCTACAATAAT
>JAATGB010000039.1 GCA_015654945.1 Lactobacillales bacterium
GATATCAAGCGCTGGTCCAATTCCGCCAACTCGCGGTATTTTTAAATTAATACTGCGACAGCTCCCGAGTTTGTGCGCGAGCCGAACATCTGCCACTGTACGAATGTTTTCATCCAGACAAATTGTCGTGGCCATTTCTTGCTGCAAGTGGGCATGATCTAAAAAATCACTGCTGCTAAAGGGTTGTTCCAGCAGTGTTAAATCGAACGCATCTAGCTCTTTTAACTGTTCTAAATCATTAATTGAATAGGCTGAATTGGCATCGGCCATCAAAAGCAGCTCGGGAAAATTTTGACGAACAGCATGAATATAAGCATGATCTGCTCCTGGTTTAATTTTCAATTTAACCCGTGTATAACCAGCAGTAACCGCTGCTTGAACTTTTGTTAGTAATGTGGGAATATCTTTTTGAATACCGAGACTAATTCCAACCTGGACCCTGTCTTTTGTTCCATTTAACAGCTGTTTCATTGAGATTTTTTCACGCTTTGCATAGACATCCCAAATTGCAGTTTCAACTGCTGATTTTGCCATATAATTTCCTTTAATTGGTTGAAATCGGGTTTGAATTTCTTGAGGATGTTGAATGGTTTGCTCGACAATTCTAGGAACCAGTTCTCTTGCAATAATGCTTCTGGCACTATATAAGGTTTCCTCGATATAATCGGGCGTTTCAAACGCTACTAATTCACCATAGCCTTGGTTGCCTAATTCATCTTCAACACAGAGAATATCAATTTTCTTTTCACTTTGTGTGCCGTAGCTTGTTTGAAAAGGGGTCAGATAGTTTAAGTTCACTTCACATTTTGTGATTCGCTTAATTCGCATAGTTTCTCCTTTTTACTTATTTAGCAAGCAGTCTTCCACCACTCGTGAAAATTGGTCGGGTTTTTCCATATGCACACAATGGCCTGCATCTGAAATTACAATCGCTTGAATACGTGAATTTTCGTGTGTCATCGCAGAGGCAAGGTCGACAAATTTGTGGTCAGCTGACCCAACTAGCAAATAAATCGGCATTTGGGTGTTTTTTAACTGCGCCCAATAACTCATTTGTGCACCAGTGCCCATAAACCATAAGCTGCAGGCTAAGCCATAGCGCTGTTGGCTTTTTCTTTCTTGCTGAATTGCTTGCTGAACCCTAGGAGGCAAGTTTTTTTGCGTCGCAAATAAGGGCAAGTTTTCCCAATAAGCGACAAATACATCTAGTGATTCATTCAATAAGGACTGTGCTAGGCGTTCATCTTTCTTACGGCGCTGTTTCCGTTCGCCAGCTGTTTTTAAGCCCGGTGAGCCACTTTCAAGCAATAAACACGAAACCATTTCTGGATAACTTATCCCGAAGGCAAGCCCAACGCGAGCCCCCATTGAGTAGCCTAATATTGTCACTTTTTTCAAGTTAAGCTGCGCCAATAAAAGCGCAAGATCCTCACATAAAGAAGCCATTTGATAGCGATAGGGATGAACAAATATTGCAGATTGTCCATGACCAATAAGATCCACCATTAAAAAGTTCGCTTGCTTTTTCGCAACGGGTAAGCAGTGAGCAAAGGTTTCGCCCTTACCGGTAAATCCATGCAAGCAAAGGACTGTCGGCTTCGTTTCATCATAGGCTCCAAGCCACGCATAATAATAAGCAATTCCTCTAATGCTCGCTTTCATAGTGACTACCCTCAATCATACTTTGAATTTCTTGTCGTAATTTTTCAAAAAGCTGAACATTTTCAGCACGATCTGTTCGGACTTCTAAAATTTGGAATTTCGGTTCTTGACAATTTTTCATCAAACGCACCTGCAACTGTTCAAGTGAAGTAATTTCTGTATAAGTCGCACCGTAAAGCTGGGTCACCAGCGCATGATCGAGGTGAAGTGGCGTTCCAAACAGTGGCTCAAAATCACTCGTTTCCAATGAACGTTGGGACAAGAAGGAAAAAATACCTCCACCATCATTATTAAGCAGGACAATCGTTAATGGTAGGTGATAGTTTTTAGCAAAAGCCAAACCATTCATATCATGGTAAAAAGCTAAATCACCAATTAATAAAACCGGTGCTTGCTCCCTCGAATGCGCTGCAACACCACTTGCTGTTGAAAGAATACCATCAATCCCATTAACACCACGATTACCATAAACTGTAACCTGTGCTTTCGTTGCTTGCATAAAGCGATCAAGATGGCGAATTGGCATACTATTTGAAACAAAAAGCGGACTCTTATCGGCCATCGTTTCGAAGACCATTCGTGTGACTGCTGCTTCTGTTAGCTGCGTTAAATAGGCGCTCTTATTCATGACTTTTTCGACTGCTTGATCCAGTTTAATCCATTGTTCTTCCCATTCTGGAATTGTTGCTGGCCGTTCTAACATGAGTATTTGCTGTAAAAGTGGACTTTCTTTGGCTTGAAGAAAAACCGTTGTGCGTCTCGTTGGATCTTGCCACTCTTCACTTTCATCAATAAAATAAGTAGGCACAACTTGTTTACTGAGCCATTGCGTTAAGGTTTTAGAGACGGGCTGTGGACCAATTTTAACAATCAGCTCTGGGATAAACGCTGTCGTTAATTTGTCCATATACAAATCATAATGCTGTAAAATTGCCGAATTTGTGTGTTTACTGGAACGAACGGTCGCCAACGGATCCGCTAAAATAGGCCAACCTAATCGCTGCGCCAATTCACTTAACAGCTGTGCCGTGGCGTGTGATCGATTACCGCCAACTACCAAAAGACCTTTTTTATAACTCCACTTCGCTACCAATGCTGCGACTTGTTTTTCCGTATATTTTTTTTCAGCTGGATAAACGATTATTTGTGGCTCTTGCGAAATTTTAGGCTGTAAATCCGGTAATAGCGGTTCTCGTAGCGGCAAGTTCATATGAACCGGAGCTTGCGGTGTCTCCCTAGCAACTGTGACTAGTTTTGCGCCTTGCCAATACGCATACGCCAACAGGTCTGGTGTATTTTCGGGGACAGCCATTGCCGTAAAAAATTTCACTTTATCGCCGTATAAGTTCAGTTGATTCAAGGTTTGCGGTGCTCCCACTTGTTGCAATTCAGGTGGACGATCAGTCGTTAAAATCAACAACGGAATTTGCGCTGCTCTAGCCTCACAAATTGCGGGAAAATAATTAGCCGCTGCCGTTCCCGATGTACAGACGAGTGCGACGGGTTGATCACTCGCTTTACTTAATCCTACAGCAAAAAAGCCTGCCGAGCGTTCGTCTACGCCAATAAAGACTTCAACTTCTGGGTGACGGTGCAAAAGAAGTGCCACAGGAGTCGAACGAGAGCCTGGGCTAATAACCGCCTGCGTTAATCCTTGATCAACCAAACCTTGGATGACTTGTTGCAAATATTCAGTCATTTTTTGTTGTCCACTCATCCTTCATTACCTCCAATTGCACGCAACATTGGTTGAAATTTTATGCGGGTTTCTTGTCGCTCTAATTCCGATTTTGATTCCTTCACAATGCCACAACCTGCATATAAAGTTCCTTGCTTTTCTGTAAATACCGCCGAACGAATTCCTACGGCAAATTCCCCAGTATCCGTGCGCGGATCAACCCAGCCAATCGGTGCACCATAAAGACCACGACCAGTCGGCTCATAGGTTCGAATCCATTTCTTTGCCATTTCTTTTGGTTCTCCCCCTAACGCTGGAGTTGGATGCAATCGTTGAATTCCTTGTAAAAAAGGACTTTCTTTCTTTCGTTTGCCGGAAAAAGGCACATAAAGATGTTGAATATCGCGATTTTTCAACAAACTTGGTGCGCTGGAAGGAGTTTGAGAATCTGTAATTTCGGCTAATGCTTGGGCGATCGTTTGTACAACTACATGATGTTCTTTGATATTTTTGTGATCATTTAATAGTTCATTACCTAATCGGTCATCTTCTTCAGCTGTTCCCCCACGCGCAATGGAGCCAGCTACACAAGCTGTTGCATATTCTGTCGTGGTCGCTGCTAAAAGTCTTTCCGGTGTTGCCCCCATAAAAGTGGTCTGTTCTGCTTCTAAAACGTATGTATAGGTATTTTGCTGCTGCTTTAATAAGTTCGCTAGAATAGTGTCCGTTGAAAAAGTGATTTTGCTTTGCACCTCCAGTTGGCGTGCTAAAACAACTTTTTTCAAAGTTGTCGCTGTTTGAAGTTCCTTAATAAGGTGTTCCACCGCGCTAACCCATTGATCGACAGCTTTTTCTTGCTGCACAAAAAGCAAGCTGCTTGCTGGTTTATTCACTGTAGATTCGACTAATTCTCGCCAAATCCCGATGCCTTCGTGCCACTTCTGAACTAGTTCATTTTCACTTTCAGCTTCCAAATTAAACGTCACGTATTTTCTGTTTTGATTCTCAGTAATCATCCACATTGGCAGATAAAAAAGCCCTCGACCAAGTGTTTGCCAGCATTCTTCAACTTTACTTTCCTCATCAAATGGAAAGCCACCGAAAAAAAGCGGACCGGTTCCTGTTATTTTTTGGGTGCAATAAGTCGCTTGCTGTGTATGCATTGCTTGTTGCAATGTAGTATACAAATCGTGGGCTGCAATGATTTTTCGGCATTGACCCAAACCAACGAGCGAAAAAGAACGGTCAGGTGTTTGCCAAAAAAAACGACTTCCTTGAAAAGCATTCTTTCCTTTATAAAAATAGGTTTCGATTTGTTCGTCTCCAGTTGCCAGCTCTGCAACCCAACTAAACCAGCGATAGCCTTCTTTTTGTTTTTGCACAAACTCTTGTGGTAATTCCATGTGTTTCTTGACTCCTTTTTAGTTCGCCACTAAGCGATGTTTTGCAACCTTGCCACTTGCAGTTTTTGGCAATTTCTCGACAAAGTGAATTTCTTTTGGAATTTTATACGCCGCTAATTTATTTTTCGCATATTGCTGAATGTCTTGAGATGTTACTGCTGATTTCTTCACAATGTAAGCAACTGGAACTGCTCCCCATTTTTGATTTTTTTTACCTACAACAGCGATCTCAGAAATTTGGCTCATTTCGCTTAAAATTTGTTCCACTTCTGCGGGATAAATATTTTCTCCACCAGAAATAATCAGGTCATTCAAACGGCTGACTACATACAAGCAACCTTCTTCATCAATATAGCCCATATCTCCCGTATGAAACCAACCATCCGGATTCCAACTGGAGGCATTTTCTGTCTCTTCTTGTAAATATCGTTTCATAATCTGCGGTCCTTGAACACAAATTTCGCCAATCTCACCGGCAGGACACGTGTTTTCTTCGAGCATAATTTGTAACGAAACGTTAGTCAAAGGTTGACCAGAAGAACCTAATTTCCGTGCTGCATCTTTTTCATTTAGCGCCACAATCTGTGAACAGGTTTCGGTCATGCCATAAGATTGAGTAACCGCTAAATTTCGCACCAAACACTCTTTCAATAAGTTTACATCAATCGGCCCCCCACCTAAAAGAAAGGTTTTAAATTTAGGACTGTATCCGTTTTGAGGAAAAAGCGCAATTAAAGCGGCTAACGTCGTGTTGACTACCGAAACAATCGTTCCCTTTCCATTGCGCAGGTCTTCCGTCAATTGAACGCCATTAAAATGCGGATATAAGCGCAGACTACAGCCTAAAATAAGCTGGCGCATCAGAATAGACAAACCGCTAATATGAAAAAGTGGTACTGTACATACCCAGCAGTCCTCTTCGGTTACATTTAAACTGGTTTTTGTCGCCAAAGCACTCGCATAATGATTACCAAAGCTTTGTAAGACACCTTTTGGCTTTCCAGTTGTACCGGAAGTGTACATAATCGAAGCAATATCCGTTTCAGTTGCTGTATTCCGATAATTTATTTCCTTTTTTACTTTTAAACGGGGTGTTTTCAGTCCCACGATCTGAACGGGAATTTCCTGTAGCTTATCCTGAAATTCTTCTGCAGTTAAAACCGTCTTAACACCCGCAGCTTCCAGCTGAAAACTTAATTCAGGTGTTGTAAGATGCGTATTCAAAAAAAGAATTTATTTGTTTAACTGCCAAAGAGCTAAAATCGATACGTACATGTCCTGTGAATTATTACTTAAAAGTGCCACTCTTTTTTCGTTAATTTTAGTCGCTAAAAAGGCACATTTCTGTTGAACCTCCGTTGCTATTTCGGCGAAAGTCCAGGCTTTAGCTCCAAAATAAAAAGCAGGTTTAGTTGGATTTTTTTCCACTTGTCGCTCTAACCAATTCATTACATTCGCCTCTTTGTCTATGGAAATTTCGGGAACTGATCGAAGTCAGGTTTGCGCTTTTCTTTAAAGGAATCACGTCCTTCTTTCGCTTCATCCATCGTATAATAAAGCAGCGTAGCGTCACCTGCTAACTGTTGAATTCCTGCCAAACCATCTGTGTCAGCATTCAAAGATGCTTTAATCATCCGTAGCGCGAGCGGACTTTTTGTTAAAAGTTCAGCAGCCCATTCCAGCGTCACTTCTTCCACTTTTTCAAGTGGGACAACCGTATTGATCCAGCCCATATCTAACGCTTCTGCCGCAGTATATTGTTTACATAAAAACCAGACTTCCTTGGCCTTTTTATGCCCAATTACGCGTGCTAAATAGCCAGAACCATACCCACCATCAAAGCTGCCCACATTTGGACCGGTTTGACCAAAGCGAGCGTTGTCGGCCGCAATCGTTAAATCACAAACAAGTTGTAAAACATTGCCGCCCCCAATGGACCAGCCTTTGACCATTGCAATCACAGGCTTTGGAATCACGCGGATCAGTCTTTGTAAATCCAAAACATTTAAACGTGGAACATTGTCTTCACCGACATAGCCACCATTGCCGCGCACTTTTTGGTCGCCACCAGAACAAAAAGCTTTATCGCCAGCGCCCGTTAGAATAATCACACCCACGCTTTCACGATCACGGCTGATAGAAAAAGCTTCAATCATTTCAGATACTGTTTTGGGGGTAAAGGCATTGTGAACTTCTGGACGATTAATGGTTATTTTTGCAATTTTTCCTTGTTGCTCAAATAAAATTTCTTGATATTCTTTAATTGTTTCCCATTGATTCATTATTGGGTCCTCCTCATTTCTTTCGACTGTTCTATTATACACAAAATAAAAACGTTGCGGCTAAAAATTGCTTGAAATTTTCTTTCAATTCTTATGCTATACTATTTATAAAAAGTAAGAAAGAAGGAGCTTTGCTATGAATCTCATTGATTATCTGAATATTAAAATCGTCGAGGTAACGGCAGAAAAAGTCTTATTATCCCTTGAAATCGCCGAAATTCATCATCAACCTTTTGGGATCGTTCACGGTGGGCTAAATGCGGTTCTCGTGGAAACCGCATGTAGTCTTGGTGCCAATGCCTACTTACAATCAGCAGATGAAGTCGCCGTTGGGCTTGATGTTCAAGCAAATCATCTTCGAAGTGTATCCTCTGGAACCTTGACCGTGATTGCGACACCAAACCATCTCGGCAGAAAAACACAGGTTTGGGAAGCAACCATCTATGACGATAAAAATCATACCACAAGCGTCGGTCGCTGCTCATTATTTACGAAAAAAAAGAACTAAATTTCTGA
>JAATGB010000083.1 GCA_015654945.1 Lactobacillales bacterium
AGTACAGATGAAACAACAGGTGCAGTCAGTGTTCCGATTTACCAAGTATCAACCTACGAACAAATTGCTTTAGGACAACCCAAAGGCTATGAGTATTCACGCTCTGGTAATCCGACACGTTTTGCGCTAGAAGAACTAGTAAAAGAATTGGAAGATGGTGTAAAGGGCTTTGCTTTTTCTTCTGGACTCGCAGCGATTCATGCTGTTTTTAGTCTTTTTAAAAATGGTGATCATGTGTTAATCGGAGATGACGTCTATGGTGGCACCTATCGATTATTAAGTCAAGTTTTTTCAAAGCAAGGTATTTCTTTTTCCATTGTTGATATGCAAAATCTACCTGCTGTCGCAGAAAATATCCAAGAAAATACTGTGGCTTTTTTATTAGAAAGTCCAAGCAATCCTTTGTTAAAAATTACGGACATTCACGCGTTAGCTACTCTAGCCAAAGAACATCATTTATTAACAATTGTGGATAACACCTTTGCAACCCCTTATCACCAACAGCCATTAAATCTTGGCGCCGATATCGTGGTTCATAGTGGGACAAAATATTTAGGCGGACACAGTGACGTAGTAGCTGGATTAGCGGTGACCAATCAATCTGAGTTAGCCGAAAAAATTGCTTTCTTACAAAACGCGATTGGTAGCGTACTTGGTCCCCAAGACAGCTGGTTATTACAACGGGGCATTAAAACCTTAGCCTTGCGCATGGATGCCCACGAAAAAAATGCATTTGCTGTTGCGCATTTTTTAAACGCTCATCCAGCAGTTGCCAAAGTCTATTATCATGGTCTTGCTACCCATCCTAATCACGAAATCGCAAAGAAACAGATGACTGGTTTTGGCGGAATGGTCTCCTTTGAACTAAAGGAAGAAAAGTTAACGAAGCCTTTCGTCGAATCGCTGAAATTATTTACACTAGCAGAAAGCCTCGGTGGCGTGGAGAGCTTAGTAGAAGTTCCAGCTATTATGACCCACGCTTCCATCCCTGCAGAGCAACGGAAAAAAAGCGGCATTTCAGATGGTCTTGTACGACTTTCTGTGGGAATTGAAGCAGAAGAAGATCTCCTAAATGACTTACAACAAGCCTTTGAACAGCTAAACAAAACATTTGTTCCTACTTATGCACAAAATTAGTGACTTATCCACACAAAATGTGGATAAGTTGTTGAAAACTAGCTTTTTTCGTGGATATCTCAACTTCAGCTGTGCATAAGCTCTAAAAACAAAAACGCCCGTTCGTATCTATCCACAATTTTGACGACTTATCCACAGAAATATGTGGATAACTAAAAAAGACAGCTTATTTTTCCTACTGCTTGCAGGAATAGTGATCTGTCTTTTTTTGCGCTTTATTTGATTTTACTGCTTTCTATTGATCTTTTTCTAGCATTATTTGACTTCTATTTTACTAATAAAGTCCGTAATACTTCTTTATTCGCCCATAAGCATCAAATGGCACGTTCTATTTCTGCTTCGATTTTGATCAAAATCAATAAAATAAATATAACCAACCGAGCCAATCTCTAATTTTCCTTCATTTAAAATGAAGCTTTCACTTGCGCCAAAAAAGGAAGAGCGAATATGCGCATCACCATTCAAAATCGTTCCCGGATCAGTTGGATAATTCGGATCATCTAATCCCATTAAAAAGTCCAAATGTTTAGGTCCTGGATAACGGTAATTGGTATTTTCAGAAAGTTCTCTCGGGACGATCTTGTCCAAAATACGATTCAAATCCACTTGTAAAAACTCATCTCCATTAAAATCAGTATCATGCATGTATTCTTCAAAAATCACTGAGCAAGTCGTGTGCGGTGACTGAACCAAACAAATGCCGTTTTTAATCTGGCTTTTTGCAACAAATTGCTGCACATCTGCTGTAATATTATGATAAGTGACTCTGGAACCGTTCGATACCAAGGTTAGCTTTTCTTTTGCAAATTTCACTTATTTTCCTGCCTCCTTTTTTATTTCCGCCACTTTTTTGAGCATTTCTGTCACTATTTCAAGAGGATTTTCGGCACAAACAATTCCACTCGTACCACCTGTCCCATCTGCTCCTGATAACAAAGCATTCGCAACATCCTCAACCGTCGAAATACCTGCTGCCTGCAAAATTTGAATGTTCTGATCGATTGCGCGAATTGCCTCATTTGTTGCCTTCATATAAGAAACATCGCTTGTCTTGCCTGTACCAATTAATTCTGTCGGTTCACAAACCATTACATCTGGATGCAATGCTGCAATTGCTTTGGCCTCTTGAAGCGAATCTGCACAAACAATCGTTACTATCCCTAGCTCTTTTGCACGCTCGATTGCCTTGACTAATGCCCCCAGTTCCATTTGATGCTCTGCGTGATTCAAAAATGTCGCTGCCACACCTGCTTCCGCTAAAGCTTCCGGTAAAATATACCCCATTCCTCTGCCAACTGTAAGTCCATCCATATGTTGAACGGTAACAAAAAGGTGCTCCGTTGCTGCCTTAATTTTTACTGCATCCACATGCTGAACGGTAAATAAAATGTCAATAT
>JAATGB010000035.1 GCA_015654945.1 Lactobacillales bacterium
AGTAGGTGGCAGCCTTTATGCGCCTAGCTTATTCCTCTTTATACTTAGTAAGAAGAAGACCTTGTTCGCTGACTTTTCATTACGAAATATTGCGGCCCTGTATATTGGTTCGATCGGTCAATGGGGCGGAGCACTGCTAACTTTTCTTTTGATCGGGAAACTAATTGCAATTCCAGTCAGCATGGGCACGATCTACCCATTCTTTATTGCGGCGACCTTGATTGGCATGATTTCGATGGTTGCAGGAGGAATGGGGACTTGCGATGTCATGATGATTTTAGGCTTGGCCCAAAGTTGCGTAAGCAAAGAAATGGCGGTTGCATGGCTCTTGTATTACCGTTTGTTTTATTATATTTTGCCTTTTTTTACTGGGTTAGGGTTGTTTATTCATCAGACAGGTGCGAAGATCAATCGCTTTTTTGATAATTTACCCAAAATCGTAACCCAGAAAACAGCCCATTTTTTACTGGTATGTATGATTTATTTTGCCGGAATCATGATGGTACTTCTTTCCACAGTGCCGCATCTTTCCACAGTGAATCATGTTTTTACTTTTTTGATGCCCTTTTCGATTCACTTTTTAGATCAAACGCTTAATATGATTGTCGGATATATCCTATTAGGACTAGCGAGAGGGATTGCGAACCGTGTAAAAAAAGCCTATTTGCCGACGTTGTTCGTCTTAGGTTTTTGTATTGTGAACACCATTTCCCGAACGGTCTCATGGAAATTACTGCTTTTTTACTTATTTTTGATGTTCTGTATCTTTCTTTCCCGCAAAGAATTTTATCGCCGACAACTCGTGTATTCCTGGCGAGCCCTCTTATTTGATGGGGTAATCTTTGGCAGTTTATTCCTGCTCTACTCGATTGTGGGCTATTACGCGACGGATACGTTTGGTCATCTTTCAGCAACACCAGATTTTTTTCTATTTCCATCAGATGATGTCTGGTTTTCTGGCTTGGCAGGCCTGGTGATTGCTTTGCTGACATTGAGTCTGCTGTATCACTATCTTTCTTTAGGAAAGCATCCGGGGGTTTCCTTTGATGCACAACGAATTCAACAGTTTACCCGTCTATATGGCGGAAATCAGACGAGTCAATTAACTTTTTTGCAAGATAAAAAGAATTATTTTTATCAAGAGAATGGACAAGATAAAGTAATGTTTACTTATGAAGTGATTGCGGATAAGCTGTTTGTTTTAGGTGATCCCCTTGGTGAAGAAGCAAGGTGGTTAGCGGGTACACAGGAATTTTTAAAAGCGGCAGATACGTTAGGCTACCAATTGGCTTTTTACCAAATAAGCGATCACTATACATTGTTACTGCACGATTTAGGCTTTGATTTTATGAAGGTCGGGGAAGAAGGCTTTGTGGCAATTGATCCAAATGCAGAGCAATCAACGCAGCTTTTGGAAATTCAAACTTTCGCTGAAAAGGGTTATACGTTCCAATTGATTTTTCCAGATATTCCAGAAGAAATTATGGTGAAATTAGAACAAATTTCGGATGCCTGGGTTAAGCAAAAAGGCGAGAAATACTTTTCAACAGGCCGGTTTCGGCGCGCCTACATTAATAAAAATGCTGTTGGAATTGTAAAAAATCGGCAAAATGAGCTTGTCGCTTTTGTAAGTTTGAATCTGGAGAATAAAGTGACTGCGACCTATGATTTATTGCGGTATCGCTTAGATGAACCGGAGAAAATGGAAGATTTCATTATTGCTCATTTAATTGAAGCCATTCAGAAATTTTCGTATCAGCAATTAGATATCGGTTTAGCCCCGCTTGCGAACGTCGGGGATACGCGTTTTTCTTATTTGCGCGAACGGATTATGAATGTTTTGTATCAATATGGCAATCCGATTTATCGGTTTCAAGAACAGCGGCTTTATAAAGAAAATTTCGCGACCAAATGGGTACCGCGCTATTTAGCCTATCAAAGTGGTCAAAAGGTTTCATTGGTGTTGCTCCAACTCTGGTTATTAATTCGTGGTCATCGGAAAAAAGTGAGTACGATTGATAAATGGCTGGAGTAAGAAATAGCGTGAAAGAATATAAAAAAGAAAGTGGCGAGCACAGAAATGAGTTGGAAAATTTTTGCTGAATTAGTGGAGTTAAAGGCAAAAGCTGCCAGTGTCTTTCCATTTGTGATTGGCATGGCGTATGCTTGGTATCATTACAAGCAAATTAACGGTTGGAATATGCTGCTCTTTTTTATTGCCATGTTTTTGTTTAATATGGCGGTGGATATTTTGGATAATTATATGGATTACCAGCATGCGACAGAAGTTCATGATTACAAAGAAAAAACGAATATTATTGGAAGAGAGAACCTTTCCTTGATATTCGTTCGTAACCTGATGCTGACATTTATTGTCGTATCTGCAAGTATCGGGATTTATTTATCCTGGCGGACGAGCTGGATTGTTTTGTTTCTAGGCATAATTAGCTACTCTGTGGGCATTTTTTATTCAGCGGGACCGAAGCCTTTATCGAGAATGCCGATTGGCGAAATTGCTTCTGGTGTGACGATGGGCTTGATTATTCCGTTGATTTGCGTGTATTTAAATGTCTATGATCGCGTTGCTTTTGATGGTACTTTTGTTGGGAAAATTGCGTTTATGTCTTTACCAGCAATTTGTGCGATTGCCAATTTAATGCTAGCAAATAATACGTGTGATCTAGAGGAAGATACCCTCAATAACCGTCATACGCTCGTCTACTATATTGGTCAACAAAGTGCAGTTCGATTATTCCAATGGTTAGCGTATATACCTTTCGTTACATTGACATTGTCTGTTATTTTACAAATTGTTCCATGGACAGTCTTGCTTACTTGGCTGGTTTTTCCAAAAATTTATAAAAATACGCAAGCTTTTGCAAAACAACAAGTCAAACTTGTGACGTTTCCACTTGCGGTTAATAATTTAGCGATTACGATTATGGCCGAATCCTTCTTTTTTGTTATCGGTATCTTTCATTAAAAAAGGATTGGAAACAATTTAACAGTAAAAATGAATAGAAAAAAATCTGGCGACCTCCGGTAGTGTAAAACGTATCGGGAATCGACAGATTTCTTTTATTCCTTGATAGAAGCGGCTTTATCAAGGTTCTTAATCTATTATCATGAAATGTAAATTTACTTGTCTTTTCGAAAATACCACTGGACAATAAAATAGAGTAACGTTAGAATCCAAAAATAGAAGGCATTACAATGATCATAATTTAAAACGGATTCAATAATATCTTTGTCTACAGTAAGCACAAACATACTTCTTAAAAAAGGAATCGAGACGATGATGAGGGTGAACATACGTCCATATTTTTTTTTAGTTAAAAAGATATAGGTCAAAATGATTAGCAATAACAGGCTCATATATGAATAACAGAGATATAAAGTGGAATTAAAGGGATAATCTAGCTCACTTTTTATATACAGCTTACTAGTAATCAGTAGCGCGAGTAGTGAACCAAAATAGAAAAAGGAAGAAATAGTCAGATTTTTTTTGTTTATTTTTACTATGTAGACAAATAAAAGTAATAAGATCAACAATAAAATGGAAATCATTTCAAAAAAAGCTCCTTTATTAATATCTTTATGATAGTATAACATACTGATAAAAAAAGTTCGTTGAGAACGTTTAGTAGTCACTCGTTTCTATCACGTAATTTCTAGTCTAATCATCCAAATAAAAAGAGGAGGAACAGAACTTTTTCATGCTGCTGTCGGAGGACAAATCCATCCGCATATTTCAAAATATGTGCACGCTATATAACGAATCTTACTATGTTTTCTCACATATAAAAAGGTTATTTTTTCCTAAAAATCACTAAAAATTTCTTGCGTTCATGCTCCTAGCAGTTTTTTTATGCTAGTTTAGAGCAAAGAGGAGTTGGTTGTAAGTGATTAAAGGGTTAAAATGGTTGCTTCAATTTGGGCTGCAGCAAATTTATTGTTGTTTATTTCCCGCAATTATTTTTCTTTCATTAGTGGTTACAAAGGTATGGAACTTACCTTGGCTCTTTCGTTATGACTGGTTGCTGCTTATTTGTATGGTCACGCAGCTGCTGATGTTGGTGGGGAAATTGGAGACAATTGACGAATTTAAGGTCATTATGGCATTTCATGTTATTGGTCTGCTATTAGAAATATTCAAGGTTGCGATCGGATCATGGAGCTATCCGGAAGCGGGTATCTTCAAAATTGCAGGAGTTCCGCTGTATAGTGGATTTATGTATGCCAGCATCGGGAGCTATATCTGCAAGGCATGGAAAGTCTTTAAATTACGTTTGAAGAATTGGCCGTCTTGGTATGGGGTTATTTTTCTCTGCGGAAGTATTTATGGGAATTTTTTTACGCATCACTTTATTTGGGATTTACGCTGGTGGTTGGTTGGTGGTGTGCTCCTGTTGTTTAGAGCGACAATTATTTATTTTCAAGTAGGAGTAAAAGAATATAGCATGCCGTTGATTTTTTCTTTTTTCTTGATTGGTTTTTTTATCTGGATTGCAGAAAATATTGCGAGTTTTTTTAGTGCATGGGCCTATCCAGATCAGTTACTTCATTGGCATCTCGTTCATATTGGGAAAATAAGTAGTTGGTTTTTATTAATTATCATTAGTGTTGTTCTCGTTGTGCAGCTAAAATATTGGAAAAAGGAAGGG
>JAATGB010000129.1 GCA_015654945.1 Lactobacillales bacterium
ATCTTACCTATTTTTTTGCCTATTTCCAGATAATTGTTTTTATTTTTAGGCTAGCCGAATTTTTAGTTTACAAATACCTTATTTAGGAGTAAGATGTATTTTGAAAAGAGAGGTGTTGTTTATGCCAGAGGAGCATGCAGCAAAAGAAATTATCCAAAAACATCCAAATGGATCCAGCTTAGAAGAAATAAATAATACGGTTGAGGTTCCTAAAAATAATAAATTTTTTAAAAACTTACTTGCTTACAGTGGTCCAGGTGCTTTAGTTGCGGTTGGCTACATGGATCCGGGAAATTGGATCACTTCGATCGTCGGTGGTGCCCAATATGCGTACACCTTGCTAAGTGTGATCTTACTTTCTAACCTGATTGCGATGTTGCTTCAAAGCATGTGCGCACGTTTAGGAATTGTGACGGGGATGGATTTAGCCCAGGCAACGCGCTTACATACAGGTAAAAAATTAGGCTTTGTACTTTGGATTATTACCGAGTTAGCAATTATGGCAACGGATATCGCAGAAGTGATTGGTGGAGCTGTCGCTTTGCAGCTATTATTTAATATTCCTTTGCTTGCGGGTGTCTTGATTACCGCACTTGATGTCTTTTTACTCTTATTACTAACCAAACTAGGATTTCGAAAAATTGAAGTTTTCGTTTCTTGTCTGATCTTCATTATTTTTGCAGTCTTCTTTTACGAAGTTCTTTTAGCACAGCCGGGAATTGGTGATATCTTGCGCGGATTTATGCCGACGACAAAAATTGTGACCGATAAATCGATGTTGTTTGTTGCTTTAGGCATCGTGGGAGCAACCGTTATGCCACATAATTTATACCTTCATTCCTCGATTGTTCAAGCAAGAAAATTAGATCGTACCGATGACCAAGCTGTTTCAAAAGCTATTCGCTTTACAACATGGGATTCCAATATTCAATTAACTGTCGCTTTTGTCATCAATTGTTTACTGCTAATTTTAGGTGCTTCGCTTTTTTATGGGACAAAAAGCGATTTAGGAAAATTTGTTGACTTATTCAACGCTTTGCAAAATCCCGATATTGTAGGAAAAATTGCCAGCCCTGTTCTAAGTATTCTGTTCGCAATTGCGTTACTTGCTTCAGGACAAAATTCGACAATTACGGGTACGCTATCCGGACAAATTGTCATGGAAGGTTTTATTCATTTGAAAATTCCAAGTTGGTTACGAAGAGTTATTACGCGTGTGATCGCTTTAGTGCCAGTCGTTATTTGTGTCATTGTCTATGGTGGCAATGAAAATGCGGTGGAACAGTTGTTATTATACACGCAAGTTTTCTTAAGCATTGCTTTACCAGTATCTATTATTCCCTTAACAATTTATACCAGTGATAAAAAGCTAATGGGAAAATACGCAAATCCTTTATGGATCAAAGTTACTGCTTGGGTAGTTACCGTTATTTTGACCTTACTTAATTTCTTCTTAATTTATAGTACATTAACGGGTGCAAGTCTTTAAAAAAGCTTCCAGCGAATGAGTTTTAAAACTCGTTCGCTGGAAGCTTTTTTAAAATTTATTAATGATTTCATCAACATTTTTAATAACCACAGAAATCGTACCATCTGGATTATTAATAAACTCAATTATCTCTTTGTTTTTATAGATTTCGACGGGAATGGTCATTTCAATTCCATTTGTTAGCTTTAATTTCTGCTTACTATATTTTTTTTCGTATTTGGTCACATTAACCGGAACTTCTTCGGTAAAACGCGATCGTTCGACTCTTTCTAAATATTCTTTTTTAGCTGAAATATTATTTTCAAACACTCTTTCGGCAATCAATTCAGCATCAATTTTTCCATCTGACTCGATACTTTCATACACAGCCTCTTGGACATTGGACATACTGACATACTTTTCTTCATTATATTTATCAGCTACACTTTTAATCGCTTTTTTTACAATCGCAATGTTTTCACTTGCTGAAGGAGTGGGTATTACATCCAATAGTTTTTCCGATAAATAAAAAATTTTTTTGCCATCGAAGGTATATTTTTTCTCAATCAACTTAAAAGTAAAATCATCTAGTTGAATCATAAAGGCTTCCGTCAATCGTTGAGAAATAGATGGGAAAATCGTTTTATTTCGAATAAGATTGTTACGCATCTTATCTTCTGCATACTCAACGTAATGGGTATAGAGCGTTTTATAGTCTAATTTGACACAGCCAAAATATCGCTTTCCTTCTTCTTCCGCTTCGAAAAATAATAAATCACCGCTTGGAACATCTTCACTTTGGACGATCAAGTCAAATATTTTTTGCCCGATTTCTGTTGTTTTTTCAATAAATGAAAAGCTAGTTTCTGTTAGGATTTTCACAACTTCTGAATTTTGTGTTAATGCACCCACTTTAACATCCGCATTTTTTATTCTCTTGACAATTGATTCCAAATAGCTTTGAATAGCAGCCTCCGTGTGCTCTAAAAGTTCTTGCGTACATAGGAATGAGGGAGTATCTCGATCGATAATATGTAACAATGCCTGCTTAATTTCCATGAATAAACCTCTTATCTTGTATTTTCTAACCAAAAGGATATTATACCTGATTTTGGTAAAGATACGTTAGCAAAAATAAAAGAAATTTTATCAGACACGAAAAATTTACCAACAAAGGCTTCACGATTTTTCGTTAAAAACCTCTAAAATCGAAATGAGCTTCGACTTTAGAGGCACTATTACTGCTCATAATTCAATGGAACGCCTGTATATTTCTTCCTTCAAATTAAACGATTGACTTCTTTGGCAATCATCTGTTCTTCATCCGTAGGTACAACCATTACAAATGTTCCAGCTGTTTTTTGTTGAATAAAAGTTGCATTTTCTTGATTCTTCTTTGAATCAATTTTAATGTCCATAAACGCTAACTGTTCACAACACATCTGCCGGATAGCGGCAGCATTTTCACCAATTCCTGCTGTAAAAATCAGAACATCAACGCCACCTAATTCGGCAGCATACGCGCCAATGGTTTGTTTGATTCTAGCAGTAAACATCTCTAATGCAAGTTTGGCCTGCTTATCGCCTCTATCCGCTGCTTTCATAACATCTCTTAAGTCATTGCTGATCCCTGAAATTCCTAATAATCCTGATTGATTGTTTAAAAGTTCATTGATTTCATCCGCATTTTTTCCGGTTTCTTTTTGGATATACGTAATAATTGATGGATCTAAATCACCAGAACGTGTTCCCATCATCAAGCCAGCCAGAGGCGTAAAACCCATTGAGGTAATCACAGATTCGCCATTTTTAATACCACAGATGCTAGCACCATTGCCTAAGTGACACGAAATAATTTTTAATTTCGTCAACTCTTCACCTAGAATTCCCGCTGCTTTTTCAGCAACATATTGATGGCTTGTACCATGAAAACCATACCTTCTAATCCCCATATCCTGATAAAGTTTATAAGGAATTGGATAAACGTAATTTCGAGCCGGCATTGTTTGATGAAAAGAGGTATCAAATACAGCGACTTGTGGAGTGGTTGGTAATTCTCGTTGGAAGGCTTTGATGCCCACTGCATTTACAGGATTGTGCAAGGGTGCAAGCTTTGCTAATTCTTCAATCGTCGCAAGTTCTTCTGAACCAACAAGTGTGGCGTGCTGAAAGGTTTCGCCACCATGAGCGACACGATGTCCGACGCCCTTTAATTCATCGAAGGAACTAATAATTTTTTCTGCTTGTAGAAATTGCAATAAATAGTCAACTGCTGCTTCATGATTTTCGATCATTATTTGCTGTTTATTTTTTTTCGCTCCCCATGTAAACGAAAAATCCACTCCGTTTTTGTCCCCGATTCTTTCAAAAATACCCTTGATAATCGTGCTTTCTTCCGGCATTTCAAACAACTGAAATTTCAAAGATGAGCTTCCAGAATTAATCGACATAATTTTTTTTGTCATTTTGATTTTCACCTCTGATTTCCAAACTTTTAACTAACTAATTTAAAGATTAAAACAGCAATAATCGCGCCAATGATCGGACCAAAA
>JAATGB010000076.1 GCA_015654945.1 Lactobacillales bacterium
ATGAATATGTGCTGGATCTGTATACATATTCATAATTTTTTGTTTGACTTCTGCTTCACTATCTGAAAGATAGATCCCATTGTTTAAAGATTTGCTCATCTTTCCTTTTCCATCAATACCGATTAAGCGACCCTGACCTTGGGCAGGTAAAATAATTTCTGGCTCTATCAAGACATTTGTTTGGTAGATCCGATTAAAGTCTCGCACAATTTCTTTGGCTTGTTCCAGCATCGGCAATTGATCCTCTCCAACCGGTACATGCGTCGCTTGAAAGGCTGTAATATCTGCTGCCTGACTAACGGGGTAAATCAAAAAGCCTGTTGGCAAGCTTTGCTCAAAGTTTTTTTCTTTCATTTCCGTTTTCACCGTCGGATTTCGTTGCAAACGAGCCAATGTAACTAAATTCAAGTAATACATAGTAAGCTCTGCAAGTTCAGGAACTTGGGATTGAATAAAAATATGTGATTTTACTGGATCAATGCCGACTGCCAAGTAGTCCAAGGCGACCTCCACTACATTTTTTTGAATTAATTCTGGTTCATGAGCATGATCCGTTAAGCCTTGCTGATCGGCAATCATAATAAAACTTTCGGTTTCGGCTTCTTGTTGCATTTTCACCCGATTCTCAAGCGATCCCACATAATGTCCAAGAT
The DNA here is from genome assembly GCA_015654945.1 of Lactobacillales bacterium. Classification (GTDB taxonomy): domain Bacteria; phylum Bacillota; class Bacilli; order Lactobacillales; family Vagococcaceae; genus JAATGB01. Next base: position 654 of record JAATGB010000076.1, read on the forward strand.
GCAATTTTCCGGTCGGGCGATCTCCAGTCAAAATAATTTTTTTCATTGTTTTTTCTCCTTGATTTCTTTTATAAATACTTCGGGATTCTCAGCACGCATCAACGCTTCTCCGATTAAAACACCTTGGTAGCTTCCTCGAATTCGGTTAACATCTGCTGCTGTCCCAAAACCCGATTCGCTGATATAAATCGCTGATTTCTCTTTTCTTTGAGCAGCTAGCTCTTCACTAACGGCGATGTTCACTTCAAAAGAATGCAAATTTCGATTATTTACACCAATTATTTTTGCTCCGAGCTTCTCGGCAATCCTCAGCTCCTGTGCATCATGGACCTCCACCAAAACCTCTAGCTCTAACTCAGTCGCTTTTTGATAGAGTTTGAACAACTTTTCCGTTGAAAGTGCCGCGACAATTAATAAAATAATGGTTGCTCCAGCATTCCTAGCACGGATTAATTGCTTTTGATCAATGATAAAATCTTTGCATAACACTGGCAGAGAAACCGAGTTGGCTACTTTTCGTAAATCCGCAATTGATCCCTTGAAATAAGCTGGATCTGTCAAAACTGAAATTGCTGCCGCACCCGCTTCTTCATAGCCCTTCGCTTGGGCGACAACATCGACTTCTAAACGAATTGCTCCTTTTGACGGTGAAGCACGCTTAACTTCTGCAATCAGGTGGAGCTGTTCTGGTTTTTCTTGAACAATTTGGTAAAAGGAAGGTGCTTGTCTTTTTTTTTGGCATTTTTCTGGTACCATTTCGGCGACTTCCTGAACCTTGATTGCCAATATTTTTTCTAAAAAAGTCATCGAATGCTCACCTCTTTCTGTTTTTTTACTAGCTCTTGCAATTTATCAAAAGCAGCCCCAGACTGAATAATTTCTTTTGCCAAATTAATTCCGCCTTGAACCGTTTTAGCTTTCCCTCCTGTAAACAACCCTAAACCGGCATTTAACAAGACTGTTTCGAAATAAGCCCCCGGGGTTCCTTGCAAAACTTCTTTCAAAATTTCCGCATTTCGCTCTGGATTACCACCCAAAATTGCAGCTTGCGGATAACGCTGTAACCCAACTTCTTCTGGCTCAAAAGCGGTTTGAGTTACTTGATTATTTTCCAATAAAACATAGGTAGTCGTTCCCGCTAAAGAAGCTTCGTCCATACTATTTGCTCCTGAAACCACCACTGCACGCTTCCGCCCTAATTGTTGAATCGTTTGAGCTGTTTCAACTAACAAATCACGCCGATACGTACCCATCAATTGGAATTCAAGTGCAACCGGGTTAGTTAAAGGGCCGATTAAATTCATAATTGTTGGAGTGTGCAAAGCGTTTCGTGTTGGCATAATGTATTTCATATTTGGATGAACATGGGGAGCAAAGATAAACGCCAAATTCACTTCTTCAAGTAAATAGGCCAATGCTGCGGGTGGCAACAGAAAATCAATTCCCAGTGCTTCACAGACATCGAAGCTCCCGGATTTACTTGAGATACTCCGGTTTCCTGTTTTGGCAACTTTCAATCCCGCCGCAGCCAATACAAAAGCTGAAGTCGTACTGATATTAAAGCTATTAGATTGATCTCCACCTGTGCCACAATTACAAATAGTATTTTCCAATTCAACCTCAATGGGCACTGCCATTTCCCGTAAAACTTCTGCAAAACCAGCCATTTCTTCTGGTGTTTCGCCCTTTATCTTCAAACCTATTAAAAGTCCAGCAATTTCTGCATCTGTCAGTTGACCGGTGAAGATTTGCTGTGCCATTTGTTTGGTTTCCATTTTCGTTAGATTGTTCTGATGATATACTTTTTCAAATAGTGTGTTCATTGCATGCTCTCCTTTTCTTCGACAATTGTAATAAAATTTTTCATAAGTTGCATTCCGTCTGGTGTGCCAATCGATTCAGGATGGAATTGCAGACCATAAACTGGGAAAGTTCGATGTTTAAGTGCCATTATTTCTTGGTCTTCCTGCGAATACGCGAGAATTTCTAATTGTGCTGGTAAGCTAGCCGCTTCGATCACTAACGAATGGTAGCGCATTACGGAGAAAGTCGGTTTCATTTTTTTAAATAAAGCACTTTGATTTTCTGTCCGTTGAACGTGTGACATTTTCCCATGATAAATCGTATCTGCTTGTCGAATACTTGCGCCAAAAACTTCACCAATTCCTTGATGGCCCAGACAAATTCCTAAAATTGGTTTCTGGGTATAGTACCTACGGATTACAGCTTCCATTGCTCCCGCTTCATGCGGCTTCCCCGGTCCTGGTGAGAGGATAATTCCAGCTGCTTGTTCAATCGCTGACATCAATTCTGGGTCATCATTCCTTTTGACTTTTATTTCCACAAGATCAGCTAACATTTGCACAAGGTTATATGTAAAAGAGTCATAATTATCAATGAGTACAATCATTATTCTCCCACCTCCAATAATGCCCGTGCTTTATGCAAGGTCTCTTCGTATTCCTGCTCTGGATCTGAATCATACACGATTCCCGCTCCCGCTTGGACATAGGCCGTTTGACCACACACAACCATCGTGCGAATCGCAATGGCAAAATCTCCTTGGTCTTGTTTCGTCAAATAACCCACAGCACCGGCGTAAATAGTCCGCTTAACTTTCTCGACCTCATAGATCCGCTGAATAGCTCGAATTTTGGGGGCTCCACTGACTGTCCCTGCAGGTAATGTCGCACGTAACGCATCCATCGTAGAGTACCCTTGCTTCAGTTTCCCTGCAACAACGGAAACCAGATGCATTACAAATTGATATTTTTCAATGGTCAGATAAATCGGAACATGCACGGAACCAATTTCTGCAATCTTGCCGAGATCGTTGCGCCCTAAATCAACCAGCATTCGGTGTTCCGCCAATTCTTTTTCATCAGTCTGCAATGCGTATGCTAATTCTTGATCTTCCAAAGCATTCTGGCCTCGCTGGCGTGTCCCAGCAATTGGATTCGTTTGTACGACATCTCCCTTGACCGAAACCAGACTTTCAGGTGAAGAACCGATGACCTTTGTGCGACCAAAATCAAGATAATAAAGATAAGAAGACGGATTACTGTGCCTTAATTTTCGATAATAGTCAAAGGGGTCACTAAGTAATTGGCAAGTTAATCGTTGTGAAGGTACCATTTGGAAAATATCCCCCTCTTGGATGTATTTTTTAGCAACACGCACCATCGACATGTATTCGTCTTTCGTACAGTTGCTCGTAAATTCTGTGCGCTTAATTTTCAGCTTTTTTTGCTCTTCCGTTGACGATTCTTTGAGCTGCTTTTCCATCGCAACCAGTTCTGCATCCAGCTCTTTTTCACTACGTCCCGAATAAACATTGTCTTGAACCAGCATCATTTTTTCATTAATATGATCAAAGACTAAAAAAGATTCAAACAGATAAAAATGAATATCTGGAATACCCATTTCATCATACGGAACTTGACCAATGTCTTCATATAAACCGAAAACATCAAAGCCCACATAACCAATAATTCCAGCCTCAAAAGGAAGGCCCTGCTCCATCGGATTTTTTTGAATAACCATTTGTTCAATTGCTGCTAATGGATCCTTGGTTTTTGTTACTTCCTTACCGATCTTTAGCTCTCCATTTTGATACGTAATCTCCTGTACGGGATTCAGCGCGATAATGGAATAACGACCTTGGTTTTTGTCTCGCGGAATGCTTTCTAATAAACATTTATGCTCACCCTTTATACGTAAGTATGCTGCAATCATCGTGAGATAATCTGTTGCTATTTCTTTTACTTTTCTCATTGTTCTCCTCCTTATTCCACAAAAAAAGCCCTCAAAGAATAAGCCAAGCTTATTCTTTGAGGGCGAATGCATCACGGTGCCACCTCATTTGGAAAAAATTCTATCTCTATCAGTTGTCAAACAACAACCTACTCAATAACGGGAGTTCCCGGATAGCCCTACTTTTCATTCAAGCTGTCACTTGTAGACCCATTCCTTTTCTACATAGTGTTGATTTTCACCGACCACCAACTCGCTGCAAGCTATGCTTTGAAAAGTACTCTTTCTACTTATCGTTTTATTTTTTTAGATACAAAAAGGGTCTCTCTCCTTATTTGATCATTCAAATAAGGACGAGAAACCCGCGGTACCACCTTGATTGATTGCATGTGCAATCCTCTTTGTGTCTTTTACAAGACGATTCTGGTTAACGACCGAATATGCCGAGAATGCCTACTTCACCTAGTTCAACATTCCACTCGAAAGTCCATTCACATAGTTTATTTGCTGCTTTTCCACCATCTGCAGCTCGCTGTAAAATAAAAACCTATGCTACTCCTCTTTCTCTACGTTGTTTATTTTCACTATCATACATCAATCCAAAATAAATTGCAAACTTTTCTTTTTTTACTACATTCCCTTTTCTGCAGTTGCCATCATCAAGCGAATCCGATTTAATTGGTTCACAACAGAAACACCGGGATCATAGTCAATTGGCGCAATATTTGCCTTTGGATAACGATGCCGTAATTCCTTCACAACACCCTTCCCGACAACATGGTTCGGCAGACAGCCAAAGGGTTGCATACAGACAATATTGTGTACATCATTTTTAAGCAAGCCAATCATCTCGCCCGTCAAGAACCAACCTTCGCCCGTATGATTCCCAATTGAAAGGATCTGACTGGCATCCTCCGCCATTTCATAAATAGAATGCAACCCATCAAAACGTTTTGAAGCGCGTAAAGCTTTATCCATTGGTTTTTCACAGACTTCAATTAATTTAATACCAAACTCTGATAACCACTTACTTTTCTTCGACGTACCAAGATTTTCATGCTTCCAAAGTTGATTATACAAAGAATAATTCATAAAGCCGATAATATCAGGAACAATCACTTCTGCTCCTTCTTTTTCAAGTAAACGCACAATATCATTATTGGCTGTTGGCGAATATTTCACTAAGATTTCACCCACAACGCCCACTTTCGGTTTTTGCAAATTCAGTAGTGGAACTTCATCAAAAGCATGAATAATTTTTTTCATTGTATGATTAAATTGCGTTAACGAACCACTTTTCACATTTGATTCAACTTTTTTAAGCCATTCTTGGTGCAGTGCATCTACGCTCCCCTTTTCTACTTCATAAGGACGTGTCCGATAAACGACTCGTTCAAATAAATCTCCGTATAGAAAAGCAATGGCCACACGTTTTAGTAATGGCAACGTTAGCTTAAAGCCAGGGTTCGACTCAACTCCTTGATTCCCCATAGATACTGAGACCACTGGCACTTGTGGAAAGCCTGCATCGTTTAACGCTTTTCTCAACAAAGGAATATAATTGGTTGCACGACAACCACCGCCTGTTTGGGTCATCAAAACACTCACGTTATTGACATCATATGTACCACTTTCCAGTGCCTCGACTAATTGTCCAATCGAAATAATCGCTGGATAACAGGCGTCATTATTGACATACTTTAGACCGACATTCACCGCTTCTCGGTCATCCGCAGGCAGACACACGACATTGTAGCCGGCAGCTTTTAACGCGACATCGATCAAGCCGCTTTGATGAATCGGACTTAACATTGGTAAGAGCAATGTGTGTTTCTTTTTCATTTCTTTCGTAAAGATAACCTTAGCTGGCTCTTCAAACAATTTATGTGGCGTAAAATCAGATTTTTGTCGTTCTTTCATGGCCGCTTTTAGCGAACGTAAGCGAATGCGAATCGCACCCAAATTGGAGCCTTCATCAATTTTCAACACTGTATAAATTTTGCCATATTGATCCATGATTTCTTCGACTTGATCGGTCGTTACAGCATCCAAGCCACAGCCAAAGGAATTCAATTGAACCAATTCCAAGTTGCGCGATTTTGCGACCACTTTAGCAGCTGCATACAAGCGCGAATGATAAACCCATTGATTCACCACCCTTAGGTTATTGACATCCCCTAAATGAGAAATACTGTCTTCCGTTAAAACGTGAAATCCTTCTTGCGTAATCACATCGGCAATCCCATGGTTAATTTCAGGATCAATATGATAGGGCCGGCCAGATAAAACAATGCCTTTTTCCCCTTTTTGTTGGAGCATCGCCAAAGTTTCTTCGCCTTTTTGTTGAATATCTTCTTTAAAGGCTTGTAGCTCGTCAAACCCATGTTGAACCGCTTTGGTCATTTCTTCTTTTGAAATGCCTAAATCCGCAAAACACTCGAACAACACTTTTACAACAGATTCAATATTGGCCAAGTTCAAATAGGGATTACGATAATCGACTTTGCCCTCACGAATATCATCCACATTATTCTTGATAACATCAGGATAGCTTTGCACAATCGGACAATTAAAATGATTATCTGCTGCTTTTTCTTCTTCTCGTTCAAAGATCACTCCTGGATAAAAAATTAGCGGAACTCCTTGATCAATCAACGCTTGAATATGTCCATGGGTAATTTTAGCTGGGTAACAAGCCGTATCGCTGGGGATCGTTTCCATCCCTTGCTCATACAATGCTTTATTTGACCGCGGAGAAAGAACTACTCGAAAACCCAAATCAGTAAAAAGAGTATGCCATAACGGATAATTTTCATACATATTTAAGACACGAGGGATTCCAATTTCTCCTCTGGTTACTTCTTTTTTCTTCAATGCGCGGTATTTAAACAGCCGCTTGTATTTATAATCGACTAAATTAACCTTGCGTTCCTCTCTTTTGATCTTGATTCGCGCACCGCGTTCACAGCGGTTACCCGTAATAAATTTTCGCCCGTCAGAAAACAACGTGACCGTCAGCATACAATTATTTTCACACAAACCGCAAGGCATGAACTCCTTATCTGACTGGAATGAATCTAATTCTTCTAGCGGTAAAATAGTCGAAGTTGCGCCCACTTCATAATCTTCTAATGCAATCAAGGCCGCGCCGTATGCGCCCATTAGGCCAGCAATTGAAGGTCGAATTACTTCACGACCAATGATTTTTTCAAATGCGCGTAAAACTGCTTCATTATAAAAGGTTCCGCCTTGGCAAACGATCTTTTCCCCTAAATCTTCTGGTCGGCGAACTTTGATCACTTTATAAATTGCATTTTTAATTACCGAATAGGATAAACCAGCCGAAATATCACTGATTGTCGCACCTTCTTTTTGTACTTGTTTCACTTTTGAATTCATAAAAACAGTACAACGAGAGCCTAAGTCAACTGGTGCCTGTGATAATAATGCTGCTTCTGCAAAGTCTTCGACACCATATTTTAACGATTTAGCAAATGACTCGATAAATGAGCCACAGCCTGAAGAACACGCTTCGTTTAACTGAATGGAAGACAACACACCATTTTTAATGGTCATGGCTTTCATATCTTGTCCGCCAATATCTAAGATAAAATCAACACCAGGTTGGAAGCGATCCGCGGCTTTATAATGTGCCATCGTTTCAACTTCCCCAATATCCACTTTCAATGCACTTTTAATCAATTGTTCACCATAGCCAGTTATTGCGGCCTTTCCGATAAATGCTGCTGCTGGTAATTTTTGATACAATTCTTGTAGAACACGAATGGTGGTCTCTAGTGGTTGTCCTTCATTATTACCATAATAGGTATAAAGCAGCTCCCCTTCTTCATTGATTAACGTGACTTTCGTCGTTGTTGAACCAGCATCAATTCCAAGAAAGACAGCTCCATAGGCTGTTTCAATTGGCTTGACGACAGCAGTTGCCCGACTATGTCTCTTTCTAAATTTGGCGAGATCCTCTTCATCTTTAAATAGTGCTGGTAATGTTTCACTTGGCTGCAAATGCTCCCCTTCATTGTTTTCAAGCGAATCAAGTAATGCCGCAAGCGTTGTTTCACTGTTTTTTTCCGAATAAAAAGCGGCACCCATCGCTACAAATAATTGCGGATTTTTGGGGAAAATCACTTCATCAGGCGTTAAATTTAGCGTTTCAATAAAGCGTTGGCGCAGTTCGCTCATAAAATACAGCGGTCCACCTAGAAAAGCAACTTTTCCTTTAATTTTTCGTCCGGATGCTAAGCCAGCAATTGTTTGGTTCACCACCGCTTGAAAAATACTCGCCGCAATATCTTCTTTCGCTGCCCCTTCATTAATCAACGGTTGTACATCGGTTTTGGCAAAAACGCCACAACGAGAAGCGATTGGATAAATCCGTTGATAACCCTTCGCAAGCTCATTTACACCATTGGCATCGGTTTTCAAAAGAACGGCCATTTGATCAATAAATGCGCCAGTTCCTCCCGCACAGCTTCCGTTCATTCGTTGTTCCAATGCCCCATCGAAAAACGTCATTTTGGCGTCTTCGCCACCTAGTTCAATGGCAACATCTGTTTCAGGGATCACTTCTTCCACCGTTTTCGTACAGGCAATCACTTCTTGCACAAAAGGAATTTTTAAGACCTCTGCAAGACCAATCCCACCAGAACCTGTAATCGTAATCGTCAAGGCTGCTTTTTCACCGATTATTTGAACAGCTTCTGTCAAAATTTTTCTACTTGCTTTTTTTACATCCGAATAATGACGCTCATATTTCGTAAAAATTGTTTGGTTTAACGCATCTAGGATCACCAATTTCACTGTTGTCGAACCAACATCAATGCCCGCTTTAAATCCCATTAGGATCTCCTCCTACTTGTCAAAAAAAATCAAATTATTTTTTTCACATAATAAACAACAATTTGTTTAATAAAAAACAGAATGTCTGATATAATTATTGTAGTCTATTCTAAAAACAAAACAATCATCAATTTGACTTGATTTGTGATTTATGCAACAAAGCGAGATTATTTGTTGCATATATATAAAAGAAAGCGGGAGAAATATGGTTAAAAAAATGGACCTTCGTGTACTACGAACAAAAAAAATGATCTTTCAAGCATTCATTAAATTAATGGCAGAAAAGGATTATGACAGTATCACCATTCAAGATATTGCCGATGAAGCGATGATTAATCGCGCAACTTTTTACGCTCATTTTAAAGACAAGCCGAATTTGTATGAACAGGTTTTTGATTACGCGGTTGAATCGTTTACTTCGATTTTAGATGCATATTCTTTATTAAATGGTGAACGTGTCCAAGTTAAAAAAATCGAGTTTTTGCTCACACAAATCTTCGCCCGGATTAAAGAAAATAGAGCCGTTTTTATTACGTTAACAGAAGGGCGTTCGATTGAGTATTTAAAAAACAAACTATCCGAATTGTTAGAATTAAAATACAAAAGTATTTTTTTAAAGGTTCGCATTACGGAAAATGATATTGATGTGCCAATTGATTTTATCATCGAATATATGACTTCTATTTTTATCGGAACCGTTCACTGGTGGGTTAAAAGTGACTCTGATTTCCCTCCTGAACATATGGCACGATTGGTGATTAAGCTGATTGGTAACGGGCATTTGACCGTTTTAGGTATCGAAGTCGATAAGTAAGAAATGAGGATAAACATACTACTTGCGACTTATTTTCAATTAATCGCAAATAGGGTAAGATAAATAAGAAATTGCAAAATAGATACTTTAAAAGGAGCGAGGACAATCGTTAAAAAAATTGATGCCTTTCATTTGAAAGTAATTGCCATTGTGGCAATGTTACTTAATCATATTGGCAGCGGCTTTGAGCTACATCATGTTTCACCTACGCTTTTCTTTCTAACTGAATTTATTGGAAAATTAACCTTTCCAATTATGGCTTATTTATTAGTTGAAGGCTTCCATTACACAAAAAATGTTAGAAACTACGCCTTCCGATTAGCCATTTTCTGGATCATTTCGATCTATCCTTTTCATCTTTGGTTTTATCCAGAGACTTCGTTTGGGGTTACAGAGTTAGTTAATAATATTTTCTTCACTTTATTAATGGGACTTCTGCTAATTTATTGGTATGACCGAACGAAAAATAGCTTCATTCACGTTCTACTGGTCATTTTATTTACTTTGTTCACTATTATGTCAGATTGGAACTTAATTGGTATTCTCATCATTTTTGGCTTTTATCGGATCAGCAATCCAGCAGCTAAAAAAATAATTCCACCAATCTATGGCGCATTTTTAATGTTTGCTCTCCTGTTCCTTGTTTGGCTTGCTTCACCAGCTGCCCTGCCACTATATGAAGTTTTCACAGCATTAGGTATCTTGTGCGTCATTCCCTTACTTTTAAACTATAATGGTCAACGCGGCTATTCACCAAACTGGGTCAAGTGGGGCTTTTATCTCTTCTATCCACTGCATCTGATCGTTTTACTCTTGATAAGAAGCTTGATGTAAAAATAAAACCGTTCAAATCCATTCTGGAAACCAAAGAATGGACAGAAACGGTTTTTTACTTATAACTCTGGAAAGCGCTTCTGATGGAAGCACATTTTGTTCCTTTTCTTGCTTCTTTTCTGATTAAAAAAGAAACCAAAAGATACCTAAGTGTAACTTCGATATCTTTTAGCTTACATTTGTTGATTTCGAGCTTAATTTTCTGTTCCGCCAATCGTTACAAGTCCCACCAAGCCATTCAGTAATTCTTTCATATCTCTAAATTCGGTTACAATAGTACGACCATCTTTCCTTGTAATATAAGGTAAAAGTGCGATTTTATCGGCTTGTGCGGTCGTTGCACATTGCAGCTTAAGTAGCAGCGGTGTTGTTAGCTGATAATACTCAAATGAGCTTGCCTCTCTTTCGATCGTTGCTTTTGTTTGACTAATAATTTCGGCTTTCACTTTTACTCGAGGTAAGCTTTTTGCGGCATAACGGCTTAGCGATTCTTTCGTTTTGACAAATGAAACCCACGGCATCATTTTTTTCTCGATTAGTTGTTTTTCCAATCCAGATTCACCGATAACCAAGCCGACAGGTACCCCTAGTGAACTGGCATAAGCAGCATTAATCGTCGTTTCATTCATTGCTTGGTCATTAATCCATAAATTATAAGCAACACGTGCACTATAACCATGATCCATATTACCGTGTAATTCCCCAATACCAGCATGATACCCGACAAAAAATACCAAATCGTAGGTGTCATCCAGACCGCTCATCATATAATCTTCTCGCGGATAGCCATTAATCAAGCTTACTCTTTCATCAATATCTGAAAGATATTGATATGATAAATTCATTCCTTTGCTGTGTGAGTCTGAAATTGTGATCTCTGTGATTTCTTGATTCTGTTTACTTTGCTGAATTCCCTCCAGTACCCAACCGACCTGTTGATTATATAGTTCACGAAAAATTGCTTGATCGTCATGTTCCATCTCAAAATTCACAATACCTGCTAGCCCTTCAATATCACAAGAAATATAGATTTTCATGTTTCTCCCTCTTTCTTAAAAAGATGCAATCCGATCGGCATCCAATGCGCGAATAATTTCAACTGCTAATTTTGCTGCATGAGCATAATCCTCGTAAGCAACATAGCCATAATGCGTATGTGCATAACGGACAGGTACACCAATTACAATCGCTGGTGTGCCATTATTGGTTGCATTGATCGCAGCACCATTTGTTCCGCCACCGCTGCGTACAGACTCTTGCACTGGAATATCCTTTGCTGCTGCGATATCTAAAGCAAATCGTTGAAAACGCGGATTGGTAATCATCGAAACGTCAAAATGTCGTAGCATCGGCCCTTTTCTTAAAGCAGACTGAATTAGATATTCTTCAGAAAATGTATCATCTGCCGGACAGCCTTCAAATACAATCGCCACATCAGCAGACACATTTTTTGCAGAAATAACCGCACCTCTCTCACCGACCTCTTCTTGCGTAGAAAAAGTGGAAACAAGATTTACTTTTAGCTTATCGTCCTTGAGTAAGTCCAGCGTATTTAGCAAAGCAGCACAGCCAATCCGACAATCAAAGGCTTTTCCAGTTAATAAATTTTTTGCTTCATTGATATGAAACGAAACATCTGGCACGACAGGAGCACCAATTCCTATTTTAAAATCACGAACAGTTTCTTCTGCCGAGCAAGAACCGATATCGATCACCATATCCGGAATGGTAAGTTGTTTTTGTCGCTCCTCTGCAGTCATAAAATGTGGTGGCTTACTGGCAATAATGCCCGGAATATAGTCCCCCTCTTGGTTTTTTATACGAACTTTATGTGCGGGAATATTGGTCGCCACCCAACCGCCCACTGGCAGAAAGCGAAGGGTTCCATTAGGCTTGATTGCTTGCACGATGAAACCTACTTCATCAAGATGTGCATCGAGCTGAATGGTCAACTTTTCTGCCGTATTTTGTTTATTTTTGACGTAAACATTGCGAATGTGGTCTGTCGAAACATCCCCATATTTTTGACCATGCGCTTTGACAATTTCGGCTACTTCATCTTCAAATCCAGATACACCATTGGCACAGGACAATGTCCGAATTAAGTTTACTGATTCTTGCTTATTCATTATGCTCTCCTTTTTCACTTATTTTGTAATAGATATTCCTTTATAATACGTGCTACCTAAAGGACCAAACTCGACTCCTTTGACCTTTTTGTTCACAAGATAGACTTCAGACATCTGATAAAGTGGCGTTACGGGTACTTCTTCAGAAAGCAATTTATCTGCTTCCATCATGACAGTCCATCTTTTTTCTGGATCAAGTGCATAGGTCGTGTTGGCTTCTTTTATTCGTTGATCATATTCAGCATTGGACCACTTGCCAAAATTGTTTGAATTGCTTGAATCAAACAATGTTAAGAAATCAATCGGATCTGCATAAACCGGCGTCCATCCGCCTAAGACGATATCGAAATCACCTGAACGACTTTTCTCCAAGCGATTATTAAAGGGAACTGCTGAAACATTAATTTTTAATCCATCTAATTTTTCTGTGATGGTTCCTTGTAAATATTCTGACAGTTTTTTTGCGCTATCGGTATCAGAGCAAAGAATGGTTAATGTAGCTTCATCGATTCCAAGCTCATTTTTGGCTTCTTTCCATAAAGATGCTGCTTTTTTACTATCTGCTTTTTTTATTTTGCCCACTTCTGCTGCAAAATCTTTGCCAGTATCTGTATTCACAAACCCACTAGGAACAAATCCTGTGGCCGGTTTTGAACCATCATTTAATAAGCTGTTCGCAATTTCTTTTGAATTTATGGCTAAGTCAATTGCTTGACGTGCCTTCTTATTGCTCAATATTTTTTGTTGTGTATTGTATTGAATATAGTAAGTTCCAGGTAATTTTCTTTCTTTTAGAGCCGCATTTCCTTTTTCTTGTGCCACAAATTCGCCATTAATTTCAATCATATCCAGTTTATTGTCGACAAACAAGTTACGCGCTGTCGAAACTTCCTTCATGACCTCGACATCGACTTCTTTTAGCGCAACATTTTTAGCATCCCAATAGTTTTTATTCTTTTTATATTTCCAGCTCGTATCGGTTCCATTCCAATCAGCCATGACAAACGGTCCATTATATAAAGTCGTTGCTGCCGTTGTACCATAGTTAGCTCCTTGTTTTTCGACAAACTTTTCATTAAGTGGAAAGAATGCTGGAATGGCCATTAATTGTGGAAAATAAGGCATTGGATGATCTAAGGTAACTTGTAACTCATATTTACCAGTCGCTTTAACGCCTAACTCACTTGGTTCTAATTTTCCAGCTGCAATCGACGCATAATTTTTAATTCCATCAAAATAATAAGATTGTGGTGAAGCTGTTGTCGGGGTAACCGTTCGTCTCCATGAATAGACAAAGTCAGCTGCTGTAACAGGATCACCATTACTCCATTTCGCATCTTTTCTTAAGGTAAAGGTATAAACTAAGCCATCATCAGTGGGAGCCGTAACTTTTGTTGCGACAGCAGGCACTGCTTGTCCGTTACCATCAAACGCATATAGTCCTTCTCCGATCTGGCTCATGACTTTACAGTCAGTATTATTCATGGCTTGTGAAACATCAATCGTAGAAACCTCAGCCTCAATCCCAACTTTAAAAATCTGTGTTGGTTTTGTAGCGACACTCGCCTTTTTTTCACTGGTCCCACAGCTACTTAGGAAAACCAACAATAAAAGTAACAAAAATCCCGTTTGCTTTTTCATTTTACTTCCTTCTTTCCTCATTTAATATAATCAAAACTTCGATTTAGAAAATTCTGAATTATCTGTTATTTTTTTGTGAATTAAGTCCACTCTATTTATTTCTGTTGAAAACTTTGCTAAAATGCAAACTAAAGGAGTGGAGAACATGCTAAATATCGAAAGACTTGTCGCAATTTACAATCTAAACCAAACAGACCAAGCTATTTTGCTTTTTTTAGACACACATCAAAGTGAATTAAAAAAAATAGGCATTAGAGATGTCGCACATGCCTGTTATACTTCGACAACAACCATTATGAATGTCGCTAAAAAAATGCATTTCTCTGGTTACAGCGAATTAGTTTTTCGCATTATGGAAGCCAACACACAGCCGCAAACTATTGATGACGCTTCATTAACAGCTTCGAGTATTCAACAGTTCTGTCAGTTAGTCGCCAAACACCAGCAAGATTTAATAACAATCGTTGGCTCTGGATTTTCACAAAATATCGCGAACTATATGAATGACACACTTAATTTTCATTTTATCCGTAGCATCACGACTCCTTTCTTGGAATTAATCAAAGAAACTTCGGCCCACCAACAAAACCTACTGCTTTTTGTTTCTCATTCTGGAGAGGAAAAAAAATTAAACGAACTTGCAGCCGAAGCAGCCCAATGTCAAGTAGATATTATTTCTTTCGTTGGTTCGAAACAGTCTACTTTAGCCCAATTATCAACTTTGACAATTTCAACGGATTCTTATAGCCCATTTTCGTCAAAATCGGCAAAACCACAAGTGTTTTTCGGCAAAACATTGATTCAATTTGAAATTTTAATTTCACAATTTCTAAACCAACAAAAAGAAAAATCTAATGGTTCTATTATAGCAAAAAAATAAAGCGCAATTTTGATATTTGGAATTTAGTGAACATGTTCAGTACCGAAAAAAAAAAATTCAGATTGCGTGACTATGGCTAGTTTATTAGGAAAAAATAACCTGTGTCTCATGTGCGCCATAATTTATACATTCCTTCACTCGTAAAAAGCGTTATTCTTTTATTTGCTTGAATCTTCCCGACAAAACTTACCGAATTATATATATAAATCTTGAAAATAGCCCAAAAAGTTCGCATATTTCAATCAAAGACTTCCTACTATTGAATTCCACAACGGAAATTTTTTTCGGTAGGATAATTAGCTTAACATTCCTTAAGAAATATGGTATCTTGGTAGTTGCATGAAGTATAGAGAAAAAGGTGAACAAATGAAAAAAAATAAAGAAGTAGAAGTCAACATTGAAGAACAAGGAGATACACATATCTTGAAAGTTGGCAAAAAAATCGTTGGAACAGTCACCAAATTACCGAGCAATAAATATACAGTGGTCATCGACGGTGAACAAGATCAGACAGTTAAAGGTTATCATGAAGGTTACGAACTTTTGATTCGCCATTGGAATTTATTTCAGTAATAAAAAATGATTTTATAACAAAATAGGCTTGCAATTTTAGTGAAAATTTTGTATTATATTGAGGTCGGGTTTTTTAATTCCGAATCTTGGAGGAGTAGCGAAGTGGCTAAACGCGGTGGACTGTAAATCCATTCCTTTTGGTTCAGTGGTTCGAATCCACTCTCCTCCATTTTAAAATTGGGGTATAGCCAAGCGGTAAGGCAAGGGACTTTGACTCCCTCATGCGTTGGTTCGAATCCAGCTACCCCAGTATTTTTTACTTTTGAATAGAAAAAAGCTCTTAATTTGTGGTATATTTTTAAACATAAGAATGCCTTGCTAATTTGATTCTTTTTCACTTTACTTCTAGCAAAAGTATTCTTATTTTTGTAAAAAAATAATCCAGCTGCCAATCCATGTGACTGGTAGCTGGATTTTTCGTTAGGCCTATGTTCCAAGGCTTTTTAACGGTTTATTTTTCTACTGTCCGAACGAAATCCAAGACATTGTAGCCTTCTTGTTCAAGTAATTCGCGGATTTCATTCTCTTTTGATCCTTCTAATTGAACCACAACAATGGGCTGCTCCAACTTACGATAGACGACGATTTGGGTAATACTCAAATCATGTGCTGCAAATAATTTAGTTAAATTAGCAAGCACTCCTTTTTCATCTTTCTTAATTTGAATTGAAATTCTTAAGCCCTGCTGTTGATAGCCTGTAATCTCTAAAAAGGCATCAAAGATATCATTATTGGTAATAATTCCCACAACTTGTTTATCCGCTGAAACGACTGGTAAAACACCAATTGTAAACTTACGCATTTTAAAAATAGCCTCTTCTAATAAGGCATCAGGTGCAATTACTTGGA
The DNA here is from genome assembly GCA_015654945.1 of Lactobacillales bacterium. Taxonomy (GTDB): domain Bacteria; phylum Bacillota; class Bacilli; order Lactobacillales; family Vagococcaceae; genus JAATGB01. The sequence continues at coordinate 16,984 of JAATGB010000076.1, forward strand.
CATCTTTAATCATGACATCTTCAACCGTCGTTTTATTCAAAAGATAGTTCATTTCATAGACACTCAAGCTTGTTGCTTTTGAAGGAGAGGCTTCTTGGATCGTTCCTTCGGTAAGTAGCCCAATCAATTGTTGATTCTCCACAACAGGTAGACGATGAATATTATGAGCTCTCATTAACTCGACCGCATCAAAAATTTTGGTTTCTTTTGCGACAGTTATCACATTTTTGGACATATAAAGTTCGACATTCACAGACTTAACCTCCTAAATATGCTTTTTGGACTTCATCACTTGCTAATAATTCCTTGCCAGAACCAGACAGAACAATTTGACCTGTTTCTAACACGTATCCTCGATCTGCGATGGATAGCGCCATTTTAGCGTTTTGCTCAATCAAAAGAATGGTTGTTCCTTGCTTATTAATCTCGCCAATGATATTAAAAATTTCCTTAATAAAAATAGGTGCTAACCCCATGGAAGGCTCATCCAATAATAATAGTCTTGGTTTCGACATTAAAGCACGTCCCATAGCTAACATCTGCTGCTCGCCACCAGATAAAGTAGCCGCGTCTTGTGCTTTTCGTTCTTCTAAAATTGGGAATCGTTCAAAAACCATTTGCAACATTTCTTTGTTTTCGCCTTTGCTTTTTCGCAAATAAGCGCCCATTTCTAAATTTTCTAGTACCGACAAGCCGGCAAAGATATGCCTTCCTTCCGGAACTTGAGATAAACCGCTTGCCACAATTTTCTGTGGACTCAACCGGGGAATATCCGTTTCTTCAAACGAAATGCTACCTTTAAAAGGTTTTAATAATCCAGATATTGTCCGCAAAATGGTCGTTTTCCCTGCGCCATTTGCACCAATCAGCGAAACAATTTCACCTTCATTTACCTCAAAGCTAACATCCTTCACTGCTTCAATCATGCCGTAACGAACCGATAAATCTGCTATCTTTAACATTATACTTCACCGCCTAAATATGCTTGAATTACTTTTGGATTTACCTTAATTTCATCAGGCGTTCCATGGGCAATCAACTGACCATATTCTAACACATAAATTCGTTCGCAGACATCCATCACTAAAGACATATCATGCTCAATTAATAGAACTGTAATGGCAAACTCTTTTTGAATTTTTCGAATTAAAGCAGTTAAGTCTGCCGTTTCTTGGGGATTCATTCCGGCTGCTGGCTCATCTAAAAATAAAATTTTCGGTTTAGTTGCAAGCGCACGGACAATTTCCAATCTTCTTTGTTCACCATAAGATAAATTTTTCGCTAATTCTTCATTTTTTCCATCTAATTCAAAAATTTGTAACAAGGAAAGCGCTTCTTCTTTCATTGATGCTTCCACTTTATAGAACTTAGGCAAGCGCAAAATACTGGTAAACAGCCCTTCTTTATAGCGATTATTCATCGCAATCAATACATTGTCCAATACAGTCAATTCACGAAACAAACGAATATTTTGAAAGGTTCTACTTAGTCCTTTATTCGCAATCACAAACGGTTTTTTTCCATTTAATCGTTCACCTTGAAAATTCACTTCTCCTTCACTGGGTTCATAGACACCCGTTAGAAGGTTAAACAACGTCGTTTTCCCCGCTCCATTTGGTCCAATTAAACCAACAAGCTCTTGTTCTTCTAAATAGAGATCTACATTTGAGACTGCAGCTAAACCACCAAAATTTTTCGTTAAGCTTTTAATTTCTAACAGAGCCATCCGTAGATCCCCCCTTTTTCGCTTTTTTAATTTTTTTGCTAAATAATTTAGAAAAAGAAAATTCTTTCGTCCCCAATAAGCCACTTGGTTTGAAAATCATAATGATAATTAGTGCGAGTGAATAAATGATCATTCTGAGGTCACTGACATCTTGTAATAACGTATTCAGTATCCCTAAAACCAGTGCCGCAACAAAGGTTCCAGTGAAGCTACCAATTCCGCCAAATACCACAATAATCAAAATATCGACTGATTTCATGAAATTAAAGTTCGTCGGTACAATGGTATTGAAGTAGCTTGCATATAACCCACCAGCAATACTTGCTGTCATTGCACCAATCACAAATGCCATCACTTTGTATTTGGTCGTATTAATCCCCATCGACTCTGCGGCAATTTCATTTTCTCTAATTGAAAGAGTCGCGCGACCATCACTGCTTCTTACATAATTAACGACAATAATTGTGACAATCACAACAAAAATAAAGACTAACTGTCGCATCGGAATGGCATCAAAAAGTGGAATCCCAGAAATACCTGCCGCACCATTGGTAATTTTCATATTGGTGATAGCAATCCGAATAATTTCTGAAACGCCTAACGTTGCAATTGCCAGATAATCACCCTTTAAACGTAAAGTCGGAATTCCAATGAGTAACGCAACGACTCCTGATAATACTAAGCCAAGAAGAACACCTAAAAAAAATCCTGTTACAGTCGGATTATCTAAATACACAATCCCAACGGAATAGGCACCAATTGCCATAAATCCAGCGTGACCTAATGAAAATTGACCAGAAACACCAATGATTAAATTTAACCCAATTCCTAATATAATGTTAATTCCAATTTGAACAAGTGCCATTTCATAAAATACATCAAGAATGCCGACAGAGACTAATCCTTCAATCGCTAGAAAAGAAATAACAATTACGATGAGCCAGGCAAATGTATGTCGATTGACTAGTTTCATTGTTATTTCACCTACACTTTCTCTTTGACATTTTTACCAAGTAATCCCGAAGGCTTAATCAGCAAAATAATAATTAAAATTCCGTAAACAAATGCATCTTTAAAGACCGAAAAACCAAGCGCACTAACCACTGTCTCCATAATTCCAATGAACAAACCACCGACAACCGCACCTGGAATTAAGCCAATTCCACCTAACACAGCAGCTATAAAGGCCTTTAACCCCGGAACCACACCCATCATTGGATCAATTGAATTATAGTATAAGCCGATCAAAACACCACCTGCAGCTGCTAAAGCGGAGCCAATGGCAAAGGTAAATGAAATGGTTAAGTTGACATTAATTCCCATCAACATTGCCGCATCTGTATCGACGCTAACAGCCCGCATCGCTTTGCCCATTTTAGTTTTTTGCACAATAAATTGAAGTAAAGTCATTAAAATTAAAGTAGTTACTATAATAATTAATTGATAATTGCTCACCTGTAAGCTGCCAAACGTAAATTTTTGCTGTTCAATTGCTTGCGGAAATGCCCGTGAATTTGCTGTAAATAATTTGATCATGACATTTTCTATTAAAAAAGAAACCCCAATCGCAGTAATTAATACCGTAATCCTAGCAGAATTTCTCAATGGCCGATACGCCAAAAATTCAATTACAACTCCTAAAAATGCGCTAATAATCATCGCTAACAATAGTGCCGGCAAAAAAGATAGTTGGTACTCATTGATAAAATAATAGCCCAAAAAAGCGCCAATCATATAAATATCTCCATGCGCAAAATTTATTAATTTAATAATACCATAGACCATTGTATAGCCAAGCGCAATTAATGCATAAATACTTCCTAAAGAAATACCATTAATCAATTGCTGTAAGATGCCAGTCATAACGTTTCCTCTTTTCTTTGAAATTAAAATAGCAAGGTAGCTTGGGAACGCACATGCTACCTTACCACAATTACTATTATTTAGGCTCTACAATAGTTGCTTTTGATTCTTCCCCATTTGTCAATTGAACAACAACCGCTGCTTTTTCTGGGTTATGATCTTTATCAATTGACATTGTTCCAGTTACACCTTCAAAGCCTTTGACCTTCGCCAATGCCGTCGTAATTTTAGCTGGTTCAGTTGATTTTGCATCTTCTGCAGCCTTTTTAATCAAGTAGACACTATCGTAGCCAAGCGCGTTAAATGCACTAGGTTCTTTGTTGTATTCTTTTTTGAAAGCAGCAATAAAATCTTTCGTTTTATCTGTCGCATCTGCCTTCGTCGAGAAATGAGCCGTATAATAAACGTCATTAACATTTTTAGCATCTGCCAATTTAATTAATTCTGCATCGCCAAAACCATCTGCCCCTAATATCGGTTGTGTAATTCCCATTTCACGTGCTTGCTTGATAATCAAGCCTGCTTCATTATAGTAACCTGGCAAATAAATGACATCAAAATCCATATTTTTGATTTTTGTTAAAATTGCTTGAAAATCTTTGTCGCCACTTGTAAAGTTAACTTCATCAACGATTTTGCCAGAAAATTGTTTTTTAAATGATTTTGTCAATCCTTTGGCGTAATCACTTGAGTTATCACCAATGATTATCGCACTTTTAGCACTTAATTCTTTTGATGCATAATTCGCCAACGTAATTCCTTGGAACGAATCTTGGTAGCATGTTCTGAAAATATATTCTTGCACCTTGTTTTTTGCATCTACAGTAACGGCATCATCTGTACCAGAGGGTGTCACCAACGGAACTTTCGCTCTTGTAACAGCCGGAATCGAAGCCTTTACCGCACCTGATGTTGCCGGTCCAACAATCGCAGATACTTTGTCTTTCGTTGCTAAGCTCGTCGCTACACTCGCAGCTTCGGCTGTATCAGACTTATTATCCTTTGAAACTAATTCAATTTTCTTTCCATCAATGCCACCATCTGCGTTGATTTCTTTAACTGCTAATTTAATTCCTTGTAACTCTGCGTCCCCATAGGCAGCAACTGCGCCAGATAATTCAAGGTTTGCTCCTATTTTTATTGTATCACTTGAACTTCCGCTTTCTTTCCCACACGCACCTAAGAGCAGTACACTGGAAAGGACGAGAAGAAGACCTAATTTCTTTTTCATCTCAAATTCCCCCTTATAATTGCAATTCTCTTCAAAATTGATAAAAGAATATATAAGAAATATAAAGTAAAAACCTCACATTGTCAAGAATTTTCAGAAAATTTGAATTATTGAAAAACAGCTCTAATTCTCCACTTTTTGAGAATCAAACTGTCCTTTTTATATAAATGATTGATTTATTTCAATGTTATCATTGAAACTCTTCTATTTATGGCAAATCAAAATAAATCTGATTTTGATTTATGCGGTCAAAGCTTTTAACGCTACTCTTGGAAATGCTTACTCGTTCCTGGAGACATTTTTGTGAGACACTTCTCCCGCTTTGACACATCCCTGTAGCAAACAATCCGTTTCTTTCTGATCGTTTATGAACAAACTTCGAAACTCGTTTTCAGCAAAATTTTCTGCTTCGTTTTATTGTTTTATCGACTCAAGTAACTACCTAAATTAGCATTGATTTGCCTTTATTGAATCATTTTTGTTTTTTTGAGTGATAAGGTCCGGGATAGGCTTCATCTGGATTTCTACGTAGAGTAAACTTCAACGGAACATAATCAATGCCGCCTTTTACGAAAGGATGACACCTTAGAATTCTCGCAATGCCCATTATCGTTCCTTTTAATGCACCATGAACGGTTAGCGCGTCCACCATGTATTGTGAACAAGTCGGATGATACCGGCATCTTCTAGGAAGTCCGGGAGAGATTCTTTTTTGATAAAAATGAACAATTCCGATTAAAATTCTTTTCACTCTCTTTTACCTGCTTTCTTTAATTAAAAGAAAAGCCACTAGCATAACTAGCGACTTCAAACTATTTGATAAAATCAACAATGTGCCGCCATGTTTCCATTTGAAACACATCCATCATACGACCGCTTCCAAGAATACCATACCCGATCATTAAACCAGCGCAAAAAAGAATGAGCATAAGTAAAATAACTAAAAAAATTTTTATTAAAGTAATCGTGATATATCGCGAGGTATTCATTCGATAACTCCTTAGCCTATACTGTCATAAATGAAGCAGTTTCTTTCGTATGTTGATCGTTGATTCTTTCAACATCTCCACCAAGTTTTTGTAGTTTTTTATGGAATTGATAGTATCCTCTATCTAAATATTCTAAATGAGTAACTTTGGTCATGCCCTTTGCCGCAAGTCCAGTTAAGATAAGCGCCGAAGCCGCACGTAAATCGGTTGCAGCTACTTCTGCACCATGTAATTCTGAACCACCATAAATATAGGCAACATTATTATCAAGCTTAAATTTCGCACCCATCCGAACCATCTCTTCTAAATGTTGGAAACGATTTTCAAAGACTGTTTCAGTTACCGTGCTTGTGCCCTTTGCAACTAATTGCAGTGCAGACATTTGTGCTTGCATGTCTGTAGGAAAACCAGGATGCGGTAACGTTTTAATATCCGTTGTTTTTAGCTCATCCGTCCCAATCACACGGATTCCTGCTTCTTCTTCTTCCACGGAAGCACCCATTTCTCTTAATTTAGAAATCAATGG
>JAATGB010000063.1 GCA_015654945.1 Lactobacillales bacterium
AGTTTTTTTAGTGCATGGGCCTATCCAGATCAGTTACTTCATTGGCATCTCGTTCATATTGGGAAAATAAGTAGTTGGTTTTTATTAATTATCATTAGTGTTGTTCTCGTTGTGCAGCTAAAATATTGGAAAAAGGAAGGGTAAAAAGGGTTTGAATAGACATTATCTGTTTCTTTGTCTACAATAGGAGAAGAATCTACGGTAGAGAAGGTGTGAAATGAATGAAACGAGTGGAACGCATCTATGAATACGTGCAAGAGCATAGTGCGCATTTGCACGAAGATGATTTGTTTATTGGTGGAGGCGTTACGACTGGTGAAATTGCCGAGTTCTTAGCGTTAAAACGCCCCAATGTGAGCAAAGATTTAAATGAGTTAGTCCGTGAAGGCCGTTTGCTTAAACTAGATGGACGCCCAGTTCGTTATGTGGATCGAAGCGTTCAAGAGTACAAACCCTTACAAAAAAAAGTTTCTTCCTATAAAGAGTCGCCCGTCACGACGCAAGAAAGCACTGAGCCGAGTAAAAAAATAGTCGGACAAGATATCTTTTCAAAAGTGATTGGTTCTTCGGGAAGTATGAAGACGCAAGTCGAGCAAGCTAAAGCGTCCATTTTGTATCCACCTAAAGGGTTAAACTGTTTGATTACCGGTCAGACAGGAACGGGTAAAACCTATTTTGCTCATGCGATGTTTCGTTTTGCCAAGACCAGCCAAGTGATTGCGGCAGAAAAAGAGCTGGTTGTTTTTAACTGTGCGGATTATGCGCATAACCCAGAACTGTTAATGTCTTATTTATTTGGCTACAAAAAAGGCGCTTTTACTGGTGCTAATGAAACAACAGATGGCTTAGTTCAGCAAGCAAATGGCGGAATGCTTTTCTTAGATGAAGTTCACCGACTGCCACCTGAAGGACAAGAAATGATTTTTTATTTAATGGATCATGGTACCTATAATCGATTAGGTGAAACACAAAAGCAAAATGCTGCGGATGTTCGAATTGTCTGTGCGACAACGGAAGATCCGACCTCTGCTCTTTTAGCAACCTTTGTGCGACGGATTCCGATCGTCATTCAATTGCCTAAATTTGAAAACCGGCCAGAGAAAGAAAAAATGGAGCTTCTAAAAAATATGGTTTCATTAGAAGCGGATCGCATTCAAAAGCGGATTACATTGAATGAAGATGCTGTCAAAGCGTTAATTGGCAGTGTGACTTATGGCAACGTGGGACAATTAAAGTCAAACGTTCAATTGGTTTGTGCGCGCGGATTTTTGAATCATATGGAGCAAGATGAAATCAAGATTACGCTGGAGGAATTAACCCCAGCCATTCGCGAGGGAATTTTGCAGTTAGCAAGTAATCGCCAAGCATTAGCGAATTTAACCCAATATTTAGAACCGACATTGACGATCTCGCCTGGTACCGAACCGGTGCAGCCCATCAGTGGAGATGCGTATGAACTTCCGTACAATTTGTATGAAATTATTGGAGATAAAGCAGCCTTGTTGAAAGAAGAAGGCGTCGATCAGGAACATATTAATAACTTTATTACCACGGATATCAATGTGCATTTGAAATCTTTTTACAAAGATAGCGGATTTACGTTTGATGTTGAAAATAAATTAGCGGAAATTGTCGATAAAAAAATCATTGAAATCACGAAAAAAATCTACGAATATGCAATTGGTGAATTGGGGCATACTTTTCAGGCTAATTTTATTTATGCAATGAGTCTACATATTAGTTCTTTTCTAAAAAGAATCCAGCTAGGCCAGCATAATCGCGTCATTAATAGTAGTATTAAAAACATGGTGAATGCATATCCGGCAGAATTTAAAGTGGCCCAACATATAAAAAAAATGATTCAAAAAGCATATGACTTGCAAATTCCAGAAGGTGAAACCTATTATCTTACGGTGTTACTTGCTTCTTTAAGTGAAGAAAAAAATGTCGGACGAATTGGGATTGTAGTGGCTACTCATGGTAAAAATACGGCGACTAGTATGGTGCAGGTTGTGACGACATTGCTCAATGTGCATAACATTCGCGCAGTTGATATGCCGTTAGAAATGAAGCCACGCGTGGCGCTAACGAATATTGTGGATGCAGTCAAGGAAGTTGATGAAGGAAGCGGTGTGATTCTTTTGGTGGATATGGGTTCTTTGGGGACCTTTTCCGATGAAATTATTGAAAAGACCGCGATTCAGGTGAAGACAATCGACATGGTTACCACGGCAGTTGTGCTGGAAGCAGCTCGGAAGACTTCCCTAATTGATACAGATTTAACAGAGTTGCATCATTCATTGAAGCATTTTAGAGGTTATGCGGAGACGATTAAAGAGAAACAGCCGGTGAGTAAGGCCCAGCAGCTGTTGCCTCAGGCTATTGTCGCCATCTGTGCTTCTGGAGAAGGAACAGCCCGTCAGATAAAAGTCATGATTGAAGACACTTTAGTGGATTATTTTGAACAAGAAATAGTGGTTTTGACTATTTCAGTTGTGAGTATGGAAGAAACACTGAAAGATATTCAAGAAAAATACCAAGTATTAGCAATTGCGGGTGTAACCAATCCTAAAATTGGGGTACCGTTTATTTCTTTAGAGACTTTTTTCTCTGGAAACGGGCAAAAAACCCTAAAGAAAATTTTGCAAGAAAATCAAGCCAAAGAGCAAGTGGAATTGGATGAGGAAAGTGCTAAAGAAATTTGTGTTCAATACATGAAAGACAGCTTTCTGTTTATTAATCCAGACAAAGCGGTGGGTCCTTTATGGGAATTTGTCACGCTACTAGACGAAGAAAACACGCGAAATTATTCCATGTATATTAATATTTTGATGCATACAGCAGGTGCTTTAGAACGTATTTTGAAGCAAGATCCGCTGGTTGTTGACGAAGATTTGGGGCAACTGCAAGAAGATGTTCATTATCAACGAGTGATGAAGGCAATCAAATTCTTAGAAGAATCGTTTCATATGGCATTTCCACAGGAAGAAGTGTATTATATTATCCAACTTTTACATACACAGGTGGCGTAATCAATTGTTTTGTAGCAATTCGGTAAGCAGCTGTTTATAAGCTTTTTTTAAAGACTGTGGCTGAATAATTTTAATATTTTTGCCAAAAGACAAGAAATAATGGGCTAAAAAATCATGTTCTTGTTCGCCAAAAGTGCCAACGATGTACGGTTGCGCAGCTTCTGTTTGCAATGACATGTTATCGTAGGAACGTTTGTGAAATTGCTCGATACCGGCATCTGTGATTTGGACTTTAAAGGAATAAGGCCGTTGTTGCTGAAATTGTTTGGCGTATAAAACTTGTAGTTCTTTTTCGGTAAAAAGTAGAGGTTCTTTGTCAAGGACCTGAACGGAGAGAATGAAATCACAGCGGAAAATTCGAAATTCATTTTTAGCAAAATCCCAACAGGAACAATACCAGTTGCCATCCATAACCTGTAGCTTTAACGGTTGGATTATCCGTTGTTCTTTCGTGTAACGCGCATAAAAAATTTCGATCACCTTATGTTGAAAAAGAGCTAAAAAAAGTTCGTTGAGAAAGGGGGCGTGCTTTTTTTGGTTTGTGCCAACAAATTGAATAAGCGGATCGGCAGCCGTGATTTTTTCTTTTTGAGTTTCAGAAAGAACGGCGAATAATTTTTCTTTAATTTCTTGATAATTTTTTTCGAAAGGGGTTTCTAAAACTGTTTTTAGCAGCTGAAGCGAAAAGAAAAGAGAATAAAGCTCATTATCGTTAAAGTAGATCGGTGGCAAAAGTTGATTCTCTAAAATGACATAGCCGCCATAAAGCCCTTTTTCGGAATAAAGCGGCACGCCAATTTGTTCAAGAGAGTCAATGTCACGGAGAGCTGTACTTTTCGAAATGGAAAATTTGGTCATGAGGTCATGGAGATTAAATTTTTTACGGGCATTGACGTAGATCATTTCTTGAATGAGACGTTCTTCTTTTTTCATCACTTTTTCTCCTAATGGTGTCATATTATGACACCATTCTATCATAGACTAAAGATATAGCAAATAGTAAGGGAGCGAGAAAAATGTCAAATACCATGATCAGTAGTTTTTTATCACTAAATGGGCAAGCACAAGAAGCCATTGCTTTTTATGAAAAAAATTTATATGCGGAGGTTCTTTTTAAGATTACAAATACGGAAATCAAGCAAAAAATGGATCAAGCATACACGTACCGGGAAGAAGAAAAAGAATGGATTGCTCATTCTGTTTTAAAGATTGGGGCTTCACAAGTGATGATTGCAGATGAGCTAATGACAGATGATCCGGAATATCGTCAAGGAACAAATTTTTCTTTGTGTCTACTTTCCGATTCAATAGAAGAAATTACGGAGTACTATGAAAATGTCGTATCAGATTCCCGAACCAGAGTGATCGTACCACTTGCGCCCAATCTTTTTGCGAAGGCTTACGGGATTGTCGAAGATCCTTTTGGCGTGGTGATTCAAATAGGCAGTGAAAAATAATTTTTAGGAGACCAAGCGATGAGAGAGTATAAAAATCAAGCAGAGCTGAATGAAGCCATTGGTCAATCTTATCAAAAATTTATTGCCGAATTTCAAAATATTCCCGAAGAATTACGCGATAAAAGAATTCCAGAAGTCGATAAGACTCCGACAGAAATGCTTGCCTATCAACTCGGATGGTTGACATTAGTTCTTTCTTGGGAACGAGAGGAGCAGGCGGGAAAAGAGGTTATAACACCGACCGCGGAATACAAATGGAACAATTTAGGTGGTTTGTATCACTCTTTTTATCAACAGTTTGGCAATCAGACATTGAAACAACAAGAACAGGAAGTAAACGTGTTGTTAGATGAAATGTATGGGTGGATTGCGAAATTAACAAGTCAGGAGCTGTTTGAATCTGGTCAGCGGAAATGGGCAACAACAAAAGCACAATGGCCACTTTGGAAATGGATCCACATAAATACAGTTGCACCGTTTACAAATTTCAGACCCAAAATTCGCAAATGGAAAAAGCTCGTGCTATAAAAGTCGGTGCTAAATATAGGAGACTATAGAATAAATAAAAAATACGAAAAAACATATGTTTGAAGCAGGTATTCAAACACGTGTTTTTTTCTTTTTGTAGGCAATAAGTTTTGTGGAAACAGACCCGTCATTGTATGATGAGAAAGGTTGAAAATGAAAAGAAGAAGAGGAGGATATTTGTGAAGCGAACCCTATTTTTGAATCTGATAAAGCTGACAGTTGGTGCATTTATTTTTGCTCTTTCGGTCAATATGTTCGCCTTGAGCAATAATTTAGGTGAAGGAGGCGTTACGGGAATTACTTTGCTGCTGTATTATACCTTTCAGTTACCACCTGCTTTAACGAATATCTTATTTAATGCTGTTTTGCTGGTGATCGGCTACAAGTATTTAGGCAAAGAAAGTTTCTACTATACGTTAATTACAGTTGGGCTCATGTCCCTATTCTTACATCTAACGGAAGGCTGGCAGTTTCACACTGAGCAAACGATTGTTGCCGCAATTACGGCTGGTTTTTTGATGGGAATTGGGATTGGAATTATTATGAAAGCCGGTGGTACGACTGCTGGAAGTGTAATTATTGCCCAGTTGTTAACCAAATTTTTTGGTTGGAATACAAGTTATGCGCTTTTAATTATTGATGCTTCGGTTGTGATTCCTTCGATCTATATTCTCGGGTTAGAAAATATGCTGTTAACGATCATTTCCTTAATTGTGGCTTCTTTTGTTTTAAATTTTATTTTAGAGGGATCCAATCCGAAAAAAGCACTGACGATTATTTCAACAAAAGAACAAGAAATTGGCAAACGAATTGTGACCGATGTGAATCGCGGAGTTACGGTGATTCCTGGATATGGATTTTACAAAGAAGAACAGAAAAAAATTCTATATGTTGTGATTAATAGTCAGCAATTATTAGCAGTTTATAAAATTATTAACGAGATTGATGCATCTGCATTTGTGATTGTCAGTGAAGTTCAGCATGTGATTGGTGAAGGATTTACAAGACAATTATATGACAAGTAAGAAGAGCCCTATTACATAGTAAAAAAAATTAAAAGCCGGTATAAACAAGTTCTGTTACTTACTTGTTTGTACCGGTTTCTTGACTTATCTGCTTAAAAATAATCGTATAGAGTAGGTGTTGCCTGAGGAAGAAGTGCAGCTAGCGAAATACGTGGTGTTTTTTTCGTTGTTATTTTTTCAGCAAAGATTGCTGATTCCAAAGAAATATAACCAAGAAATAGAGCTGTCCATGTTTGGATGGAAGCGCTATAAGTCGCCGACACTTCATTTGCTATTTTTTGCACAGATGCTTTTCCATTCTGGATGGTTAAGTACCAAATGCCTTGGTTCCATGCACAGGTTTCATCGGTGATCTTTAGTGTTAGCTCGACTTTTTTATCTTGAGCAATAAAAGGGAAATTTGCGATAAAGGTATCGAAACAGACAATTCGTGCCATCATATAAGGAGTAGTTGATTGTGTATATGCACGCGGATCAGTAACCAATTTAAGCCATGGTTCATCTGTACCAGTGTAAAAAATGAACTCTGGAAATGTTCCACTATGAGAAGAAATAAAAGCCTGTAATTTACGGAAAGCAAATTGATTTTTGTACGCCAATTCATAAACAACAAAGGCGGCAGGTTGACATTCATAAATGAGATAGCCTTGCGGTCGATTTTGTTCATCTAAACAGAGGGCAAATTGACGATTAGGGTAATGCCCATGAACGTAGTCCCACCACCACTCTTCTCGGATAACTGTGCCGTGAGTTTGTGCAAGTGTCTCTGTGTGCAGTTCTTTTATCAAAGCAGCTTGCTCTTGATTTTCCCATTTTATGCGTAACATGCGCCCTTTTTTTTCGTTCGGAATCTTGCCAATGTTTTCAGCAGAAATTGTCACTTTTTTCCGATTAAAGCAAGCTTCGTACCCAAATTTCCGGTAAAAAGGATAAGAAAAAGGCGCAAGATAAGAAAGTGCCACCTGATTTTTTCTTAAATCTGCAAATAAAGCCGAAAACAAGTGACGAACGCCGCCTTCACCGCGATTTTCGGGATAGGTGGCAACATTGCCAATCCCCGCCATCGTCATCGGCCGACCAAAAATAGTAGTAGTTAGGGGGATGGACATTAGTTGACTGGTTAATTGTTTATTCTGCCAGACGCCCCAATTAGCTGCATGTTGAAATAAAAAATGAAAGTTTTCTTTTTGTTCGCGCACGCGCGTAGTTTTGTTAAAAGCATAGGCGCTTAAGGCATCAAAGGCGTTAAAAGCTTCTTGGTCATGTCTGTTTTCAATCATAGGGACATCCTTTCTTTACTTAATGAGCCTGATTTGCTCGATTGACAGCTTGGATCAACGCATTTCGCATACCGAATTCTTCTAATGCTGCTACGCCTTGAATGGTAGACCCGCCCGGGGAACAAACTTGATCTTTTAATTCTCCCGGATGTTGGTGAGTTTGTTGCATTAATTGAGCGCTACCGGCAACCATTTGTGGCACGATTGTATACGCTTCTTGTCTAGAAAGTCCGTTTAAGACGGCAGCATCTGCTAACGCCTCCATAAAAATATCGACAAAGGCCGGAGAACAGCCAGCCACTGTGCCGACTGTGGCTAATTTTTCTTCGGGGACTTCAATGACTGCCCCTACTGCTTGCCATAAGCGGAAGATCAATTCTTTTTTAGCTGCAGGAACATTTTGACCAAAGCTAACACCCGTCATACCTACTTGAATTTGGATGGGTGTATTTGGAATTGCATGTGCAATGTAAGTGGAAGTGCCAAGCGCATTTTGTAAAACAGGAAGCGCAGGAGAAGAGGCAATCGAAAGGATCACCGCATCCTTTTGCTTGGCTTCTTTGATTTCTTTGATAATTTCTTTCACGACACTTGGAACGGTTGCAATAATAATTATGTCGCTGGTTGCTAAATCTGTTTCTTTTCGCAATAAATGAAAGCCCAATTCGGTCTGCAGCTTTTCAGCAGTACCACTCTTTCCTCCGCGAACATACAAGTCATCCGCAGTGATAAACTTGCTTTTCAATAATCCCTTGATTAAGGCACCACCAATTTGACCAGCACCAAAAAATGCAATTTTCATAAAGGAACCTTCCTTTCTTTTCTTTAGCTTTAGTATAACGATTCCCCAATCGAAGGGCAACTGAAAACCAAATAAAACAAATTAATTCTTTGTTTTTTTTTCATGTGTTAAGATGAGGGTAAAGGAAAGGGTGAACGCCATGAAATCGAATACAACATTACTTATCGCAAGAGATCGCTCCCTTTATTTTTTTCCTTACTGCTCAACAATTGATGTGTGGTCAGGATCAGAATTACCGGTTGCGGCATTTAAGGCGCAATCGCTGACACAAGAAGAGCAATCGTTGTGGAGAGAAAAACTAAAGCCCTACAAATTAATTGTTTTTCTGGATTATGGTTTTGAGGCTGAGATGGGATTATTTGCAAAAAAATATGCAACAGCAAAAGTGGTACTTTTCTTTTGGAATCGGCTGGTTACGGACAAATTAGAAATGCTGGATCAAGCAAGAAGCCAAGCAGCTGTGGATGCAATCTTTTCTTTTGACGCATTGGAAGCGGAGAAATATGGCTTATTACACAATTCAACATTTTATTCCATGGATTTGCCGAAAAAGGTGCTCCCGATCCAACAAGATCTTTTTTTTGGTGCGGCCAATCACGGTAGAAGAGAAAGGGCTTTAAAAATCAAAAAAACGATGGAAGAACAAGGTTTATCTGTCTTTTTCCATATGACAGAATCACGTGGGATTGAAGACAATCGATATTTACCCTACATTGATTATTTAGAGAAAGTTTTTGAAAGTCGGGGCATTTTAGAAGTTATGCGTGAAGGGCAAACAGGAATTACCTTACGTTGCCAAGAGTCGATTTTTTTAGAAAAAAAGCTCGTAACAACGAATCGAAAAGTTAAAGATTACCAATTTTATCGCCCTGAAAACATTTTTATATTAGGAGAAGATCCTTTGGAAACATTAAATGAATTCATGGATATCCCCTTGCAGCCTCTAGCACAAGGATTTAAAGATTTTTATGATAGTGAACAATGGGCACAGCGCTTTTTCACACAAGATAAAGCGGATTTTCAAAAATACGAATATAAGTATTTTGAGTGAAAGTAAAAGTGAGTCAATGAATGCATAAAAAAACAGTTATTTATCTTGTTTATGGGAGGGAAAAGATGAAAGATACAATTACAGAAAGTACCACATTTCCGATCGTGGAAATTACATTGGATCGTGGCGAAGAAGTGTTAATTGAGCGTGGCTCGATGGTCTACCATAATGGGACTGTCTCATTAGAAGGACAAATGAATGGGAGCGGTAATGGGGTCGCAAAAGCTTTTAAAGCAATTGGACGTTCGCTTACCAGTGGGGAGAGTTTCTTTATTACGAAAGCGAAGGGAATGGAGGCGGCAAGCAAGATTGCGATTGCGCCAGATTCACTGGGGAGCATTAAGAAAATTATCGTAGATGAGACGCAGCATTGGAACTTAAATACAGGTGTTTTTCTGGCATGTGAGGAGGGTGTTTCTTATGTGATGGAAAAACAGTCAATTGGGAAAGCTCTATTTGGTGATACCGGTGGCTTGTTCATTATGAAAACATCGGGGAAGGGCGAGATGTTAATTAGCAGTAGTGGTGACATTATTACAAAAGAGCTAGATGGCAGTGAAAAGTTAAGCGTGGATAATATCCATGTGTTAGCTTGGAGCAGTAGTCTTGATTATTCGCTCAAAGTCGCATCGGGAACGTTCGGTTTTTCAACAGGAGAAGGGTTAGTCAACGAGTTTCATGGCAAAGGAACGGTTTTAATCCAAACTAGGAATAATCAAAGCATCGCAAATAGCTTTGCAAAATACATAACCAAATAATCCCTATTTTGAAGCAAACGAAAAAACATCTTCCACGGAAGATGTTTTTTTACGCGCTTATTTTTGTAAATTAGCGGCAACACGTTCATCGACTTTTAAGAAGGGTAAGTAAATAAAGATCGAGACGATAATAATCGCAATTTGCAGTACAGCCGCCCGCCAATCGCCGCCTGTTGCTAAGAAGCCAGAAATTACAGGAGGAGTGGTCCACGGAACTTGAACGACTACGTGATTAATCAAACCAGCTGCCGTGGCAAAGTAAGCAGTTGTTAGAGAAAAAATGGGTGCTAAGACAAAAGGAATAATTAAACTAAAGTTAAATACAATGGGTAAACCGAAAATGATTGGTTCACTAATGTTAAACAATGCTGGAGTCAATGAAAGTTTGGCAATATCCTTGTAATCTTTTCTGCGGCTAAATAAAAAGATAGCAAGTAAAAGTGCAATCGTGTTTCCAGAACCACCCATTACCGCAAAGCTATCTTTAAATGCCATGTTGATAATATGTGGAATTTGTTGATGGTTCGCATAAGCAGTCATATTTTCTTGCATGTTTTGGAGTAAAAATGGATCAAGCAAAGAACCAGAAATGACCGCTTGATGGATCCCAAAGCCGAAGAATAAATTGGCAATGGACGTCAATAATAAAAATCCTGGTAAACTTGTCGTAATATTGCTTAAAGGAGCAGTGATGACCTTTGTAATGAGTTCATTCACATTTAACCCAACTAAATGGATAATCAAGAAAGAACCGATAGAGAAAGCAACAACAGTCATCATAATTGGAATCATCACATTAAACGAATTCATCACAGCTGGTGGGATATTTCCAGATAAATGGACCTGTAGCTTTTTATTTTTAGAAAGTTTGATAAATAATTCGGTTGCCAATAAACCAACAAAAATCCCAACGAACATGCCCGAAGCTCCTGTCGAACTCGTTGGTAGAACACCCGTTACTTCGATGGCTTTTTTTGCACTTTCTGGTGTAAACATTGTTTTCAACGGTGTGAGTACGATAAAAGTTGAGATTGCTGTTAATACGGCGGCGATCGGATTATCGAAATCACGATTCATGCTCATATGATACGCGACTGCTGCCGTAATCAACAAGGTTGTGATTGTGAGTGTGCCGTTGGCAATAGAGGTTCCAATTTCTTGGAGCGTTGTCAATGTACTACTTGAAATAACGTGGTTCATAAAGCCTGTTGGATCGAGAATAACGGAATTAATCAGGGTAACAAAACCAGCCAACATCATAAAAGGCATAAAGGTAGCAAAGGCATCACGCAAGGTTCTTAAATGAATTTGTTGGCCCATTTTTGTTGCGATTAAGCCGATTTTATCCATTACTACATTACTTTTCGTTTCCATTTTTTTCCTCCTAATTAGCGTAAATCTTTTTCATACTCAAAACCATTTTGGTCACTGAGCTGTTTGTAAAATTCGCCACTTTTTTTGATTGTTCGTTTTTGTGTTGCCAAATCTAAAGAAATCAAACCATAACGATTTTTGTATGCGTTAATCCAAGACCAGCAGTCAATAAATGTCCATAAATGATAGCCCTTAATATTTGCGCCTTCTTGAATTGCTTTCCAGACATATGCAAGGTGATCTTTAATAAATTCAATACGATACGTATCGATTACTTGACCAGTTTCATCCATAAATCTTTCTTCATCTGCAACGCCCATCCCATTTTCAGATATAAACGCTTCAATATTGCCATAATTGTTTTTAATGTCTAGACATAAATCATAAATTCCTTTTTCATAAATTTCCCAGCCACGGTATTCATTCATTTTGCGTCCTGGCATGATATAGTTTTCAAAAAACCATTCTGGACAAAAAGGATTTTTTTCATTTATCGCTGTCAGACGTGCTTTTACGCGTCGAGGTTCGTAGTAATTTAAGCCCAAAATCTGTGCGGTATTCGTTTGAATTATATCCAAGTCTTCTTCTGTGTAATCTGGTAATTGCTGATACTCAGTTAAAAGAGCAACTAATTTTTTAGGGAAATGTCCGTTGACCATTGGATCTAAAAAACTTCGGGTGTAAAACTGATCTGCGATTTCTGCTGCTTCTAAATCAGCGGGATGTTGGCTTCTTGGAAAGGTGGGGCTTAAATTCAGAATCACGCCTATTTTACTTGGTAAATGGTGTTTTTTAAAAGCGGCAATCGCTTTCGCATGTGCTAGAATCGTGAAAAAAGCCGCTTGAGCACCGCGTTTGAAATCAAGTAAGTTTGGGTAATGAAAGCCTTCTAAATAGGTTCCTAAGATTGGGCCTAAAGGTTCATTGAACGTGAACCAATGATAAACAAGCGCGCCAAATTCTTTGAAACAAGTATCCGCAAAGTGGACATAAGCAGCTACCACTTCTCTTGATTCCCAGCCACCTTGATCTTGTAATGCTGCCGGCATATCAAAATGATAGAGATTTGCAAAAATTTTGATCTTTTTGCGGTTCATTTCGGTAAATAGCTCCCGATAAAAAGCAATTGCTTTGGGATTTACCTTACCCGTGCCGCCATCTGGAAACATTCTTGCCCAAGAGATCGATACGCGGAAAGAATTATGCCCCGTATCCTGCATTAGTTGGATATCTTCTTTAAAACGATGAATGTGATCGGTCGTTACTGCGGAGCTGATTCCTTGGTAAAAACGATTTGGTTCCTCTTGATACCATCTGTCCCAGATTGTTTCAGCTTTCCCGGTTTCGCCTCTTCCTTCTGCTTGTTCGGCAGACCAAGCGGAACCCCACCAAAAATTTTCTGGAAATGTTAGCTGTATTTTTGTCAAATGGATGTCCTCCTTTTCTATTCGCGTTTATCATAACACCGCTTACAATAAAAGTAAATACTTTATTTTAAAAATATATACTTTTTAGGGGGCTGGACATAAATTTAACTATTAAAAGATAAATGTTGATTTTAAAAGGCATAAATTGTACTATAAGTATAGATAATGTTATACTTTTTGGAATTGAGGAAAACTAGAATGAACACACTGACAAAATATATGGAAGTTTATAGTGGGATTAAAAATAAAATTATTGAGGATGATTACGCCATTGGTGCGATTTTGCCAACAGGAGATGAATTAGCGCAGGTTTATTCTTGTAGCAAGCTGACGGTGAAAAAAGGATTGG
>JAATGB010000110.1 GCA_015654945.1 Lactobacillales bacterium
ACTAATTTTGGCTGAAGCAGTTCTTTTTTATCTGTATCCAAATATATTTCGTAAACACCTTCGCTTGTTTTTTTTGTATAAGTTCCTAATAAAATTCTTTCTAACACAAACATCCATCCTTTCAACTACATCGTATTTATAAATTATAACATAGTTCAAAGGAAAAATAGCAAGCGAAACGCGCATATTTCTGAGAATGAAATTCTTAATATTGTCTAAAATCGTAAGCAAACAAGGCTGAATATGGTACAATGAATAGTAGAGACAATAACAAAGAGTAAGTGGGGATAAATAAATGAAACAAGCAAAAATTATAAGTGTGGGTAAAGAGGCAATTGTACCACAAGACAAAATGATTATTTTATTCGATGAAACGGCAACAAAGGATATTAAAAAGGTTGCAATCATCCAATCCTTTGAAACCGGGGACGAAATCCATTTAGATGAAAATAGTACGATTTCATTTGGTGAACAAACGTTTCGCGTTGTCCATGTCGGTCGACTTGCAAACGCTAATTTAAATAGTATAGGGCATATTTCATTGATGTTCAAAGAAGTACCGCAAGAAGATACTTTGTTGAATGCTGTATATGTGGAGCCTTATGACCTACCAGTAATTGAAGAAGGAGCCACTATTTTTTATAGATAGGAGTGAAAAGTTTGGAAAATAAAGAAAAACAATCACCCAAATTTTCTTGGTTTTGGAAATGGTTTTTAAACAACCAAATGGTAACAGCACTGCTTATTATTCTTTTGTGTTTGTTAATTGTGTTGGTTTTTACAAAAGTTTCGCATATTTTCGAGCCTTTCTGGCAATTTCTTGGAATTGTTGGGTTACCAATTGTGATGGCTGGGATTCTTTATTACATCTTAAATCCGATTGTTGATTGGCTGGAAACGAAAAAAATAAAAAGAATTTGGAGCATTTTGGGACTATTTATACTGATTATCGCACTCATCGTATGGGGCATTGTCATTTTAGTTCCTAAAATTCAAGAACAAACATTGAGCTTTATTAATAACTGGCCCTCCTATTGGCATGTAATTGACACGAAAACGAATGAAATTATTTCTAATCCGATTTTTAAACAGTTTAGTGCACAAATTGAAGCCACGACGGATAATTTCTTTGCCTCTATTGGTAATATTGTGCAGAATTTCTCGAAAAATGCTTTTCAAGGAATCGGAAATGTTGTGGGAGTCGTCGCCAATACCTTGATTGCGCTAGTTACAATGCCGTTCATCCTATTTTATTTGTTAAATGATGGCAAGAAATTACCGGATTATATGCTTAAATTTTTACCAGTCAAAATGAGAAAACCGACCTTATCGGTGTTAACAGATATTAACAAACGTGTTTCCCAATACATTAGAGGGCAACTAACCGTTGCATTTACTGTCGCCATTTTGTTTATGATTGGATTTTCAGTCATTGGATTGGAGTATAGCGTGACGCTAGGGATTTTGGCTGGTTTTTTAAATCTGATTCCCTATTTAGGATCGGCAATTGCCATGATTCCAGTACTGTTATTGGCGTTGGTGGTAGGTCCAGTGATGCTCGTAAAATGTATTATCGTTTTTGCCATTGAACAAACAATTGAAGGCCGATTTATCTCGCCGTTGGTTTTGGGTAGTCAAATGAATATTCACCCAGTTACAGTTATTTTCGTGTTATTGACGGCTGGAAAGCTATTCGGTATAGTTGGGGTAATTTTAGGGTTACCAGGCTATGCAGCACTGAAAGTACTAGTTGCGCATATTTTTGCTTGGTACAGAGAAGTTTCAAATCTTTATGAAGAAGAAGCAAGTGAAAAAAATAAAACCGATTAGACGATTCGTCTGATTGGTTTTATTTTTACTTTTAAAAAGTTTTTGCCTGTTCAGCTGCATCTTGTAACGCATTTTGCAGAATTTCTTCCCCTTTTTCAGGGTCGTAATCAATTCCTTCAATGAATAATTGACCATAAGAAGCTTCATCTATTCCCACAAATGTCAAGACTGTTTTGACATAAGTTGCAGCAATATCGGCGCCGCCGTAAAAGCCGCCATTGGATTGAATATGGAAGGCTTTTTTTCCTTTTGTAAGAGGAATTGGACCTTGTTCTGTATATTTGAAAGTTTTTCCGGCGACATTGACCGCATCAAACCATGCTTTTAAGCGTGTTGGAATATTTAAATTCCACAAAGGATTGGCAATTACAATTTTTTCAGCAGCTAAAAATTGATCGGTTAGAGCATTAAATGAACTGATTTTTTGTTGTTGAGAAGGAGTTAATTCACTAAAGGAATTACCATTTCTCAAACTTGACCAAGCAGAAAGAATGTCTTTGTCAATTTCAGGAATATTTTCTTCATACAAGTCAACAAATTCGATTGTATCTGTTGGATGGATTTCTTTGTAAGAGGTGATGAAAGAAGTAAGTGCTTGAATTGATCGTGATTCATTTTTTGATAAAGGGTGCGCTTTAATAACAAGTAAGTTTGACATAATTTTCCTCCAAAATCTAATAATTTAAAAGCAGTTAAACATATTAATACTACTAAAAATCGATTGAAAAAGCAAATGATAAGATTTTATCGTAATAACTTATCATTTATTGAACGATCGTAAAGCTTGATAGAACAAGGAAAGCATTGCTTTCTCAATTATTTCGTATATATATGAAAGGAATGAATTGGAGTTTTTCGTGAAAGTTGTGTATACTTAATGTATAGTAAAAAAGTAAATTGTTGACGAGAATGCTCGTCCAATAAACGAGTATTTAAAAACCTGAGGTGTTTATTTAAGTGTTGTTTTTTTAGTTCTCATCAGCAACAACAAATGAATGGTTGTTACTCTCAACAATTGGTACTTAACAAAAAATAGGGGGAAGTTTATTATGAGTATTATTGGTTACGCGTACACAACAAAAGATCGAGGATACCTTACCAAAGAATTAGAAAGTCTTGGAGTGTTTGGTTGTGATGAGATTGCAATCGAAACAGATGCAGAACAAGCTGCTACTCACCCTCATAAAGAGCTAGACTCTTTGTTAGAAAAAATCAATGAAGGTGACAAAATCGTTGTCTATGAATTGGTTTGTTTAGGAAAATCAGTTATTCAATTAGCCGACTTCATAAGTGCATTAGAAGAAAAGGGCGCAGAGCTTCTTGTTATCAATAAAGATGTTGAAGAACAAGGAATTGATGAAAAAACATATATTTCAATGATCAAAAAATTAGCCAATATGGAAAAACATATTATTCGCGAAAGAACATCACGCGGTCTAGAAGAAGCACGTCGTCATGGCCGAATTGGTGGACGACCAAAAATTTCGGAAGAAACGGTTGCGCGCATTAAATTCTTGTATCACAATAATAAATATACATTGCGTCAAATTGCTGAAGAATGCGATATTTCTTTAGGAACGGCTTATAAATATATTCAAGAGTAGTCAAATAAAAATGAGTTTCCTTTGAGGGAACTCATTTTTTGCTTATTATACATCCAAACTATTTAAAGGTTTTGTAACGAGATTGTCTTTGCCTTTTTTCTTTGCTTGATAAAGTATTTGGTCAGCATAATGGTATAGATTTAAAGTATCAAGTTGTTCTCCAGCTGCTTCTTCTGCAGAAACGAGCAACATACCAATTGAAAATTGGATTTTAATTTTTTGATTGTTGTAGGAAAAAGCGGGATGCAAAAATTTTTCTTGGATTTTTTCCAATATAGAAATCGCCGTTTTATCATCCGCATTTATGTAAACGATGAACTCATCACCGCCAATACGTCCTATTTTTAGCGCGTATTTTTTTTCAAAGGTAAGTAGAATTTTTGTGAAATAAATTAAAACTTCATCACCGCAAGGATGGCCCCATGTGTCATTAATTTTTTTGAAATTGTCCAGATCTAAGAGCGCAATTGCAAAAGGCTTAGCGTCTTTTTTTAACTCAATAAGTTGATTTGTCAAGAATAAACCAAAGAACTCTCGGCTTTGAACACCCGTTAAATGATCGTATAAAGCAGAAACCTGATAATCATGTAACGATTGCGAAATTTTAATTGAGACACTAATTAAATAACTCATTAATAGAAATGTTAAAGAAAAAATACAGCAGTAAATACTACTATCATAGAAATTTTTTGGCGAACGCGGAATGAAAAGAAAATAGAAAGTAGTAAAACGAACGAAAACAAATAGTAAAATAAAAATGATGGACGCTTGCCGAATGGTACGGGTTCTTTTTTTGAGATAAATACTGATAAAAAGCAAGAGCAAAGAGAGCAAGATATTGTTTGCAAAAAAATGCAACGATGCGTCTAAGAAAAAAATGTAATGAATACTTTTCACAAAAATTAAGGTACATGTTGTAATACTGCCAATTAAACTGGAGCCATAGTAGACCGCAAAATAAATCACAATGTACCGCATATCAATGGTTAAATCATTGCTTAAAGTAATTTTATTAATTGAAAGTAAAAAACCAATTAAGCCAAAAATGACTCCCGTCAAAAGCTGCAAATAAATTTGCGTAAATACACCCGAATTTTTTGTCAAAAAAAGCGGATTTTTTTCGGTTCTTTTGACGTATGAATGAAGTGAAAAAAAATAGAAAAGTAATAAAGCACTAATGATGATTGAAAGATTAATAAAAATTGAATTTAAAGCCGTTATATAAGTATACAAGTAGCAATACTCCTTTAAAAATATTGTCAGCTACACAGGAAAAATGAAAATCAGATCCACTTGGAATTATGAATTTCATTGATCGTTTTACGGAGGTTCCCCCAATTCACATTAGAAGGAATAGAGTCCACAATAATTGTTTTATCTGGAGGGAAAAAGGGTCCATAAAAAGTAGAAACAAATACATCATATTTTTCAAAAATTGGATCTTTTTCATCTAAAAGGAACAAGACAGAGTTTTTGTAAGCGGTGACGGTTGCTTTTGTTGAAAAATTCAGCCGAATCATATCTGCTAATAATTCCGTTTGATCGATTCCGTGATCGCTCAAAACCAGCACTTTGGCCTTGCCTTTCTTTTTATCTAATTGGCTTGGTAAATCAGGCCAATGAACCATTAACCAGTACAGAAGCTCATATTTATGAAATGAGTACCAAGAGAAGCCTGTTTCAGCTTCTAAATTCTTTAATTCCTTTAACGCAATAGCGGAAAAATTGGGGAAGTTCTGTTGGATCGAACGGCCATTGTAATTCATTTGATTAAATAAAATATAGCTTTTAAATGGATAGACTTTCTGATGATTATAAATTTGAAAATATGTGTTGACGATTTTGTTGAAATGCTGTGTGTCTAAATCGATCCCTAAAGTCGATTGCAAGCGCTGAATATGTTCTTGAATGGGTTGGATCATCTGCGTTTTTTCTTCGTCAAGGTCAAACAAATGGATTGTTTGATATAAATCAGCAACTAACTCATCCGTAAAATCAATTTTTAAAGGTGTAATTAGCTGGTTAATTTCTGAACCGAATTTTTCTTTGAAATGGTGATAATCATCATTCGAGAGGCTTATTGTTTGTTCGATTCGATCTTTTTGTGAAAATCTTGTGAGTGAAACAGCAATAAAAACAGCCATATAAATTAATTGCGTATCATTCGTCATTTTTTTGCGCGAATTGAAAATGTTTTCGGCGAAATGAATCATCTTTTCTCGGTTAAAAGAAAACGGCCATTCATGAATACTGTAAACTTCACGAAAGTAAGTCGTATAAAAATAGCGTGCATAGCTTTCTTTTTCACCAATAATATGACAGGAACGCTTGTCAAGCTGGACACCAAATCTTTTTAATGAATCCTTTAGTTGTGCTGCAATTCTGTAGAGTGATGATTCGCTAATAAATAGTTCTGCCCCCCATTCTTCTAAACTGCGGAATGGTTGGAAAAAAATATGTTCTAGAAATTGGAAAGTTTCATTTTCTTTAAGCACATTTGTATAAATCGTTCGAATATGGCTTGTCGGTGGCGTGGTTAAACGTACGCCATTTTTTTTTGACGTTTCCATAATTAAAAATGGCGACCATTGGTCTTTTAAATAGCGAATATCTGTATTGATTGTACGTAAGGAAGCATTATTTTCTTCAGCAAGATGAGTAGAACTAATCCATTCAGCTGTTTTGCTCAGTTGTTCAAGAATTTTTAGTCTTCTTTTGGTAGTCGAATCAAGTAGATCACGCATCGGTTGCCACTCCCTTTACTGTCTCATTTTGATAGGTTTAATGAATAATATGAGATATAAGCAATTATACCATTAAACGAGAGTTATACTAAGGAAAATTCTGCTTTTCCATGATAAAAAACTAAAAAAAACAAAAACATATTTTTAGAAGTGGAAAAGAAGCTTGCACCTGCTATTTTTTTATGTTATTATGTAAGCGGAAACAGGATTGTTACTGTACGGCAGGCAAAACCTAAACTATTCGTAAGTTATTTTTTACGGAAGGTTTTGGTTTTTTTCTTTTATACTTGGATGGGGAGAATAGGTTTGAAAATCGAAAAGATTTATAACAATAATGTTGTTTTGTCGCATAAAGAGGGTAAAGAAATTGTCGTTATGGGAAGAGGAATTGCTTTTCAAAAAAAAGTTGGCAATGAGATTGCAGAGGAATATGTCGAAAAAACTTTTGTCATGAAAAATGATACAAAACTGCAAGAGCAACTGGCCGATGTCTTTGCAGATATTCCAGAAGAAGAGCTAGAAGTTTCCAAAAAAATCATCGAAATAGCAGAAAAAGAGTTACAGACTGAGCTAGATGTAAATATCTATTTAATGCTCACTGACCATATTCATTATGCAATCGAGCGGTATCATCAAGGAATTAATCTCACGAATCCGCTGGTTTTTGAAATTAAACGATTTTATGGTCAGGAGTTTCAACTTGCGAAAAGAGCGTTAGAAATGATTGAAAAGCAATTTGCCATTGTGCTTCCAGAAGATGAAGCTGGATTTATTGCTTTGCATATTGTCAATGCACGACAGAAAGATTCAGATATGCATACGACAATCGAAAGTACGCGAATGGTACGAGATGTTTTGAGTATTATTAGTAAGTTCTTCGGTCTTGTTTTCGATGAAAATTCGGTTAGCTATAATCGAATTGTGACGCATTTACATTATTTTTTTCAGCGAATGCTTGTTGGCGAATTGAAAGAGGAATCCGATGATTTTCTCTATGAAATTGTGAAAGAAAAGTATCCAAAAGCATTTGAATGTTCAACAAGAATAAAAAGCTATGTGGAAAAAACCGGTCAGTCTATTTTAACGAGATCAGAGCTAGTGTACCTGACCATCCATATTCAACGTGTGACAGATGACAAATAAGAAGAATCAAAAATAGGATTGTTACTGGACAGCAGGCAAAACCTAGATTGACAGAACAGCACATTTTTTTGCGCTATTCTATTAATTTAGGTTTTTTATTTATAAAATAAGCCCCAATAAGGAGAGAAAAATGGAAAATAAACAGATTGCAAAAGAAGTTTTAGAATTAGTTGGTGGAGAGAGCAATGTTATTTCAGTTGTTCATTGCGCGACCCGATTACGCTTTAAATTAAAGGACGAAGCAAAAGCAGAAACACAAAAATTAAAAAATCACCCAGGTGTGATTCAAGTTGTTCAAAGCGGTGGACAATATCAAGTTGTAATTGGCAGTCATGTCAGTGAAGTTTACAAGGAGCTTATGGGAAATAGCACATTAGAAAACGCTGCTGATCATGCGGATGATCACTCCGGTGGGAATGGAAATATTTTAAATCAACTTATTGATATTATTTCTTCTATTTTTACGCCATTCCTTGGTGCAATGGCAGGTGCGGGAGTTTTAAAAGGCTTTTTAAGCTTGTTTATTGCAACGGGTGTTTTAAGCGTAGATTCTGGGATTTACCAAATTTTATTTGCTGTTTCAGATGGTTTGTTCCAATATTTGCCCTTGCTCTTAGCGTTCACAGCAGCGAAAAAATTTAAAACAAATCAGTTTTTAGCGGTGGCATTAGCTGCAGCGATGGTTCATCCGAATATTACAACGATTTTAGCTGGTGGGATGGAAGGCGTGAAGGCCAGTGATTTGACATTTTTCGGTATCCCAGTGATTTTAGGAAATGGCTATTTATCTTCCGTAATTCCAATTATTTTGGCGGTATACTTACAACAATATGTTGAGAGATTTTTTAAAAAAGTAATTCCAGCATTTTTACAAATTATCATAGTACCTCTTTGTACGTTAGTGATTATGGGTCCTCTTGCATTTGTTTTGATTGGCCCAATTGGCACTCTTTTAGGTGATTTATTAGGAAAAGGATACGACTCCATTTATACAGTAAGTCCGATTTTAGCAGGAGCTGTTATGGGTGCTTTTTGGCAAGTTTTGGTGATGTTTGGTATGCACTGGGGATTTGTCCCAATTATGATGTCCAATCTAAATACACTCCATTATGATACAATGGTACCGATGCTACTTGCGGCTGTTTTGGCTCAAGGCGGTGCAGCCTTAGGCGTATTTTTCAAAACAAAAAACGAAAAAACCAAAGCTTTATCCCTCTCTTCAACGATTACGGCATTATTTGGCATTACTGAGCCGACGGTCTATGGTGTGACCTTGCCCTTGAAAAAACCATTTATTTATGGTTGTATCGGTGGGGCAGTAGGTGGCGCATTTATTGCAATGTCAGGGGTTAAAAACTTTAGCTTCGGTTTAGTTAGTCTTTTAAGTTTACCAAGCTTTATTCCAACCGCGGAAGCACAAAAATACATTCCTGATGTAACATCAAATCCAGTGATGGCACTGATTGGCGGGGGAATTGCTTTTGCATTAGCCTTTGTCTTGACGCTTGTTTTAGGTTTTAAAGAGGAACATGTGTTGGCGACAGAAAAACCAGAAGTTGCTTCTGATACGGTTGTGGATCGGATTGTTTTAAAAAGTCCACTGGATGGAGAAATTTATCCACTTTCTGAAGTCAAAGATGAAGTTTTTTCTTCAGGCGCATTAGGAAAAGGCTTAGCGATTGAACCGACAAAGGGCGAATTGCATGCACCTATTAGTGGAACGATTTCAACGATTTTTCCAACCGGACACGCGGTCGGAATTACGTCATCAGAAGGAATTGAAATCCTACTGCACATCGGTATGGATACCGTTGAAATGAACGGTGCTGGGTTTGAAAAATTTGTGGAACAGGATCAACATGTTGAAGAAGGAGATTTATTGGTGAAATTTGATCTTGATAAAATCAAAAAAGCGGGTTATGCGACTTTGACGCCAATTGTCATCACCAATAGTGGCGATTATCTGGATGTTTTAGAATTTAATCAGGCAGCTGTTTGTATGGGAGAAGATTTTTTAACAATTGTAAAATAAAAAAATAGGAGGAATAGGAACATGACAAGAAATTTTTCTGATAATTTTTTATGGGGTGGCGCTACTGCCGCAAACCAACTAGAGGGAGCCTATAATGAAGCTGGTAAAGGACTTTCTATTGCGGATGCGCTACCAGGAGGGAAACAACGATTTCCACTTGTCGCAAAACCAGATTTCGATTGGACACTTGATCCAGAGAAATACGTATATCCCAATCATCAAGGCATTGATCACTACCACCGTTATAAGGAAGACATAGCGCTTTTTGCCAAAATGGGTTTCAAATGTTACCGGATGTCAATCGCTTGGTCACGAATTTTCCCAAATGGAGATGAAGTCGAGCCAAATGAAGCGGGGTTAGCTTTCTATGATGACATTTTTGATGAATGTTTAAAATACGGAATTGAACCTGTGGTCACGATTTCTCACTATGAAATGCCTTTGTATTTGGCAAAAGAATATGGTGGTTGGAAAAACCGTAAGTTGGTTGATTTTTTTGAAAGATATGCCAAAGTAGTGCTGACTCGTTTTTATAAAAAAGTTAAATATTGGATGACATTCAACGAAATTAACTGTGCATTTCATTTTCCAATCATGAGTCAAGGAATGGTTCCAGCAACAGGGGCTCTTGAAAAGAAAAACGTCTATCAAGCATTTCATCACCAATTTGTTGCGAGTAGCAAAGCAGTCAAAATTGCACATGAGCTAAATCCAGAGCTAGAGATTGGCTGCATGATTCTTTATGCGACAACCTATGCGTATGATGCAAACCCAATTAATCAATTAGCAACTTTACAACAAAATCAAGACTTTAACTTTTATTGTGCAGATGTACAAGTTCGTGGAGAGTATCCAGCCTATACACAACGTTTATGGAAAAATGATGGTGTTGATTCAATTGAAATAGCAGATGGAGATTTAGAGCTTCTAAAAGAAAACACGGTGGATTACATTGCATTTAGCTATTACATGTCGACTGTCATCAATGAGACAGATAGTAACACAGAACAGGCTCAAGGTAATTTGATAGGCGGTGTGAAGAACCCATTCTTAGAATCCAGTGATTGGGGCTGGCAAATTGACCCAACAGGCTTGCGGATTGCGTTAAATGAGCTGTATGGACGGTATGAAAAGCCCCTATTTATTGTGGAAAATGGGTTAGGTGCATATGATGAGCTAGATGAACATTTTCAGGTGGCCGACGATTATCGGATTTCTTATTTGCGGAGCCATATCGAAGCGATGGCGGAAGCAGTCAATGATGGCGTGGATTTGATGGGCTACACACCTTGGGGCTGTATTGATCTTGTAAGTGCTTCAACAGGTGAAATGTCCAAACGTTATGGATTTATCTATGTTGACTTGGATGATAATGGTAAAGGAAGTGGCGAACGTTACGAGAAAAAATCGTTTAATTGGTACAAAAATGTAATTGCCACAAATGGCAAAAAATTATAGAAAAACAGTTTGGGCTTTCTGGTGGTAAATTTTACGCCAGAAAGTTTTTTTATCAAACAAAATCCACACATTTTTAGACGAGTTATGACATAATAGAGCTAGTTTTAAAATTGAGGAGGGTCACTAAATGGAGTTAGAGTTAATACAAGGAAATGACGGAATTGAGTTGGTTCATGGCGCAGGCAACTGGAAGCTAAAACGTGAAATTGGTTTTTC
>JAATGB010000194.1 GCA_015654945.1 Lactobacillales bacterium
ACTAAAATAATATTAATCGTTGTTAACAACACTTTTCACTTCTTTCTTAGTTATTTGCAGTTAACGCTAACGACGCCGCACCGATTACCCCGGCTTCATTGCCCAACTGTGCCAATTTAATTTTTGTACTTGCTCTCACTTGTGGAAAAGTAAATTCTTCGAAATAGGTTTGAACACGGCTTCTTAAAAATTCACCAGCCGCAGAAACACCTCCACCAATCACGATATCGGTTGGATTTAACATATTGCCGATATTCCCGCAAGCTAACCCCAAATAAAAAGCAACTTTATCCACGACCTTCAATGCAAATCGGTCGTTTTCATTCGCCAAATCAAACACGACTTTGCTTGTAATATCTTGCCCATCATCAATCATATATTTTAGTTGTGATTCGCCTGAAAATTCTTCCGAAAGGTGTCTCGCCAACTTTACGACTCCAGTTGCGCTTGCTACTGTTTCCAAGCAGCCTTTTTTGCCGCAGGTACAATCAAAGCCATCTGGATCAACTGTGATATGACCAATTTCACCAGCAGCACCTACAGCTCCGTGCAGCAAATTACCTTCTGCGATAATGCCGCCACCAACACCAGTTCCCAATGTAATAAACGTGACATCATTACTATTTTCACCAGCACCTCGCCAACGTTCACCTAAAGCAGCTACATTCGCATCATTATCAATGAAAAAAGGAATTCCCACAGCCGTTTCAATCGCATTTTTTACTGGTTGAACTGCTTTCCAGTTCAGATTATACGCTCCCTCTACCGTACCATTTTCACGGTCAACAGTTCCAGGAGAACCCATCCCAATGCCAATAAAATCTTCGTTCGTCATTTTATATAATTCTAAACGGTGTTGAATGGAGGCAATGATATCTGGCACAATATATTTTCCTTCATCTGCTATATTGGTTTCAATACTCCACTTTTGTTGGACTTCTCCTAATGCCGTTAAGATCGCAAATTTAACCGTTGTACCGCCTAAATCAATCCCGATTAATTTCTCTTTCATGCTCGTTTTCTCCCTTATCTTCTTGTGTGAGTGGAAAGGTCGCTTCAATTCTGTGTTCTCTTTTTAAAATCAGTCGTGCCCTTTGATACGTTTTATCATCAATTAAATGGATTTCATAAAGATTTTTTAATTCGATCGTCATCAGTTCGATATCGCCGATGCGCGAGCCAACGTAGACAAAAATCCCGAATTTTTTAAGTAATTGTTGAACATCATATAAAGTTTGCACTTTTGAAACACCCCTCACTATTATACCGACAAAAAAAATTTTTTTCAGTATTATTCTGCTATTTTAGAAAAAAAAACAAAAAAACCTTCCGTAACTTCCCGATTAGACGTGTTTTGGCTCGCTCCTATAGGCTGTTTTGAATTTTTTTATAAAAATAAACCAGACTGATGATAAAAATGAAAAGATAAATGATGCCATTAATAATCCGCGTATGAATTGTCACGCCTTCATTAATCGTTCTTCCGTTATAGCTTTTTGGTGCACCAATCACGTTCATCATGAGGTATCCACCAAGAGCTCCGCCAATATGGCCAAGAATATCGACACTCGGGCTGAATAAATTAAAAAATATATTCATAAAGATAAACATCCGCATGCTTTTTGCATAGGCTTGAATTGCTGGATTGTATTTGTAAATATGAGAGAGGGCAATCACCGCGGCAAACATTCCGAAAAGAGACGTACTTGCACCAGCAGATATCGCATTGACATTACTAAAACCAAAGCTTAATACATTCCCTAGGATTCCGCTTAAAAGATAGAGAAAGAAAAATCGCATGTGCCCAATCAGGTTTTCAAGCTGTGCCCCCATAAAATAAAGGGTAATAGAATTAATTAGAATATGTGTAAAACCAATATGCACAAAAATAGGAGTAATAAAACGCCACCATTCATGACTTACAACAACTGCTTCACGTGACATCGCACCAAACTGAATTAAAATGCTGCCGGATTCAGAACCACCAAACGTGCCATAAGACACAAGTCCATAAAGCTCCATACTGACAAATACTAAAATTTGAATTGCGAGAAAGGCATACGCAACATAAGGTCCTCTTCTTAATCGATTAAAATTATTCATCTCTTCTCCTTCTCATTCTCAATAAATAGCTGCTGTACTGGAATATCAAACGTATCGGGAAGCCATTCTTCATTTAGTTGTTCTTGAAAAACTAAGCTGCAGGTATCATTAGTAAAATCCGCTAAAAAACGATCATAAAAACCACCACCATATCCAATACGATAGCCGGAATGTTGAAAGGAAACACCTGGTACAACGAGTAAGTCCAAATTTGCTTTGCTGATTTCGCTTGTTTCCATCGGTTCCCACAAACCAAAGACAGTTTTTTCTAATGTAGTACGCTGCTCAAACAGAAAAAAGTTCATTTTCCTAGCTGGAAAAGTCTTCGGCAAGAACACCTCTTTGCCTTCCGCCCACGCTTGTTGGATTATTCTTTCCGTATTGATTTCCTGCGACATTGCATAGGTCAAGCCAATGGTCTGGCTTCCACGCCAAAGTTCACTTCGAAAAAGCTGTTGGTGCAGTTGCTCTTCCTTTGCTGCTTTGATTTTTGGCTGTAAGTTTAGTTGTTCTAGTGCCTCTAATGTATTTTTTCTAATGTTTATTTTTCTCATTAATATCTTTCCTATACTATAACAAATTTAGTAAAAAAACAACAGGGAAGCAAAAGCTACCTGTTGTTATTTTGTTTCACGATGTAGCGTTACTTTACGCTCACGCGGACAATATTTTTTTACTTCTAAACGATCTGGATTATTCCGTTTGTTTTTGCTTGCAAGATAGTTACGTTCTTTGCATTCTGTACATTCCAATGTAATGTTTACACGCATGTTATTCCCTCCCATACACTCAAGAACTTATGAATTTAAAACTCATACTTGGATATCATACCATCTTTTCTCAAAATTTTCTACCCTTTTTAGAAATTTTGTTAAGTAATTCTACTTTACGGCTACAACTTTCTTTTTCTTACGTTTTACACATACAAAAAGCACTCACCCAAAGGATAAGTGCTTTGCCTATAGCTTTATTTTTTGTCTTTATCTTTGTCTTTAAATTTATCAACAACATCATTTACTTTTTCAGCCGCATCATCCACCGCATTTTCTACTGCATCCTTTGCTTTACCAAAAAAGCCTTGTGCTTTACCTTCTAATTCTTTAGAGTCATCGCCTGTTACCTTACCAACGCCTTCTTTTAATTTTCCCTTTAATTCGTCTTCGTTTGCCATTATAAATTCCTCCTTAAAAGTTTTTTTTACAAGTTAATTGTCACATAAATATCCAATTATTGAAAGTTATATGCTTATTTATAAAAAAGTAATGGACATAACAATTTTTTGCGGGAAAAAGCGAGCCGAAATGTCATGTAAACTGACGTTTTAGCTCACTGATTCTGCGGACTCTATTGGGTTATTTTCCGTACATATCGGCATAGGTATCAAAAATATCTTTCGCAATTAATAAATTTGCTTTCGCCGATTCATTTTCTAAACGCGGCAACACAACGGATACTGAAATTTCTGGATCACTTGCAGGGGCATAGCCAATAAAGGTGCTGGTAACTACGCTATACGGATTGTTTGGATCATTGACATTTTCTGCATATGTTTCTGCTGTCCCAGTCTTTCCTGCCACATCCATCTTTGAAGAAGCTAGCAAAGATCCGGTCCGATTTGCATTGGTTCCATGAACTACATTATAGAATCCCTGTTGGATAATGCCTAATTCGTCACTTGAAATGTCCACTTGGTTCAAGACTTTTGTACTTGTAATTTGTTTCAGATCTCCTAGTCCACCATCGTTATTATTTCCATAAATTCCTTTTACAATGTGCGGTGAGACTCTTTGACCATCATTAGCAATGGTTGAAACATATTGAGCGAGCTGCAAAGCAGT
>JAATGB010000156.1 GCA_015654945.1 Lactobacillales bacterium
GCAACAGTATTTCCCAGGTCGATCAGTTTATCAATTGAAAAGTCGTTATCTTGACCGTCGTTATTCCAGTTTTCTTCAAACAGAGCTTGCCAATTAGCTGGATTAGGTGCATGGGCGGATAGATATTGGGCTTGCTCAAAATTACTGACATCGGCACCTTTTTCAGCTTTGAGAGTAGCAATCAAGTTCCAGATCGTTTCTGCTGAAAGATTATCATAGGTATTTTCGGTCCAATTGATGCCATCTGCATAGACATAATTAGAACTTTGTTGGTATTCGACAAAGATATACTTTCTAAGCGATGCTTTTAGAGCATCCATATCTGCTTGTGACGGTCCAGTTGCCACATTAGAACTTGTTGCTTCCGAGCTTGAGATCATCGCTTGAGCAGTTGCCGTTGTTTCTTCAGAACGCTCAGACGAGTTTGTTGTAACGACTGCATGTGACTTTTTTTCTTTTGTTTGGGTGACAGAAGAAGCTTTTGACTCACTACTTTCTTTTTTCGTAGAATTACACCCATATAAAATAAAGATAGCCGACAAAATAACCACAAACTTACCTACATTTTTCATTGTTCCCACTCCTTTTCTATGTAACAATTGTAACATTAAAGTAATATAAAAGTAACCAAAAAGAAATTTATTTAAAAAAACTTAATGATTTAAACGGATATTTTATATTTTTTTAGTGGATCAAAAAATTATTTACAGTAATAAAACCTGATGGGAGAGAGAAAAGTGGACTTATATTTTACACGACATGGCAAAACACAATGGAATCAAGAGATGCGATTTCAAGGACGCGAAGGAGATTCGCCACTTTTACCCTCCAGCTATGCAGAAGTCAAACAACTAGGTCACTATTTACGTGACATTTCGTTTACACGTATTTACTGCAGTGATTCAAAAAGAGCGCGTGAAACAGCAAACGTGATTGCGCGTGAGCAAAAACAACCGCCAGCAGTGATTTATACGGAACAATTACGTGAACTAGGCTTGGGCAGCTTGGAAGGAAAATTCATTAAAGAAGCGAGACAGCAGTATGGCTCGTCACTTGATGCTTTGCGCTATCGAATTCATCAGTATGATCCTTTGCCGTTTGCTGGCGAATCATACGGCGAAATGCTTAGACGAACCAAGCAAGTTGTCGTGGATGCAGTTGAACAAGAAACAGTAGGTCCGTTATTATTCGTAGGTCATGGTGCATCTTTAACGGGCTGTATCCAAAGCTTAGCGGGAAAATCATTGGAACAACTGCGCTTAATGGGTGGATTAGACAACAATAGCCTCTCTATTTTGCGGGTAGCATCGAATAAAAAATTACCGTACCAACTTATTCAGTGGAATAACACAGATTATCTTCAATAAAAATGAAAGAGGGTGTTGAAATGAGCGACGGAACTTTGTTTGATAGCGAAAATGAAACCTATCTTGTTGGAAAAGTGATCACGACTTTTTTTGAGAACCCAGGAAATTTTTATAAAGTAATGCTGATTAAAATAAGTGAAACAAACTCAGACTTTTCAGAAAAAGAAGTTGTGGTGACAGGAAGTTTTGGGCAGATGCAGGAAGAAGAAAGTTATCGTTTTAGTGGTAATTTTATTGATCATCCGCGCTATGGCAAACAATTTAATGTAGTGAGTTACCAACAGGAAAAGCCTTCTTCCACGGCGGGCCTAGTTGCCTATCTTTCTAGCGATAAGTTTCAAGGAATTGGGAAGAAAACTGCACAAAATATTGTTGATTTATTAGGAGAAAAAGCGATTGATCAGATTATTGAAGCACCTGATTGCCTGAAAAAAGTTGTCGGATTAAATGAAAAAAAGCGCGCAATGATTGTTGAAAATTTGCGTTTAAATTATGGGATGGAACAAATTGTTGTCGAGCTTAACCAATACGGTTTTGGGAATCAGTTAGCATTTGCAATTTATCAGTTATATAAAGAAGAAACGATGAATATTATCCAAGAGAATCCGTATCAATTGGTGGAAGATATCGATGGCATCGGATTTAAACGTGCGGATAATTTGGCAGATCAATTAGGCTATGCGGCAGATTCACCCGCGCGAATTCGTGCTGCCATTTTATATGAAATTTTAACGACCTGCTTGAGTAGTGGAGATACCTATATCGAGGCAGAGAATTTGTTACAAAAAGTAATTCAAACTTTAGAATCTAGCCGACCTTATGAAATGATCCCCGAAAAAGTGGCGGATGAAATTATTCATTTAACGGAAGCTGGCAAAATTCAGCAAGAAGGAACGCGTATTTTTGAGAACTCGCTTTATTTTTCAGAATGGGGAATCGGTACAGGGATTCAGCGCTTACTTTCACGAAAAAAAGAAATCAGCTATTCGGAAAAGGAAATCGAAAAAACACTGCGTTTATTAGAGAAAAAATCGGCTATTTCTTTTGGCACATCACAAATAGAGGCGATGAAGGAAGCAATCCGCTCGCCATTATTTATTCTAACGGGTGGACCTGGAACTGGAAAAACTACGGTTATCAATGGGATTGTTTCTTTGTTTGCAGAATTAAATGGACTTTCGCTGGATCCAAAAGACTATTCACAAGCGATTTTCCCAGTGCTATTAGCAGCTCCCACCGGACGAGCGGCAAAGCGAATGAATGATACAACGGGTTTGCCCTCTGGGACGATTCATCGTTTATTAGGTTTAACAGGACGGGAGAAAAATACGTCTGTTTCAGCGAGTGAATTGGAGGGCGGTTTGCTGATTGTCGATGAAATGTCAATGCTAGATACTTGGCTAGCAAATACGTTAATCAAGGCCATTCCAACCAATATGCAAGTGATTTTTGTGGGGGATAAAGACCAATTGCCTTCTGTTGGACCAGGTCAAGTGTTGCATGATCTCTTAGAAATCGAGGCGATCCCGAAAAAGGAATTGACGGAAATTTATCGTCAAGACAATGATTCGAGTATTATTCCTTTAGCGCATAAAATTAAAAATGGTGAATTTCCCCGTGATTTTACGCAAAATCAAAAAGATCGCTCTTTTTTCCGCAGTGATGCTTATCAAATTGAAGCGATTATTCGACAAGTCGTGACAAAGGCCAAAAATAAAGGGTTTACTGCGCAAGATATTCAGGTTTTAGCACCAATGTATCGCGGTGTTGCGGGCATTGACGCACTGAATAAAATGATGCAAGAAATCTTTAATCCAAATCCAGAAAAAACAAAAAAAGAAGTTGTCTGGAATGACAAAATCTACCGAATTGGGGATAAAGTTTTACAGTTAGTGAATAGCCCTGAAAACAATGTTTTTAATGGCGACATGGGCGAGATAACAGGAATTATTTATGCCAAAGAATCGGATGACAATGTCGATGAATTAATCATTCAATTTGATGGTGGTGAGGTGTCGTACCGCAGAAACGAGTGGAATAAAATTACGCTGTCTTATTGTTGCTCTATTCACAAAGCACAGGGTAGTGAATTCAAAATGGTTATCTTGCCAATGGTACGTCAATATCGGCGGATGCTACAGCGAAATTTGTTATATACGGCGGTTACTAGGAGTAAAGAGCTACTGATCTTAGTCGGAGAAGAAGAAGCTTTTTCAACGTGTGTGATTCATCAATCAGCTAATCGAAGAACGACATTAACGGAACGAATAGAACAAGCAGATAACATGACTGTAAGTACGCGCCGCCAGCTGGAAGCTTATGAAGAAGGACTAGGAAAAGAAGCGAAAGAAGAACTAACGGTTGAGAAGACAGCAGCGACTAAAGCAGAACGAGCAGGTTCTTCAATTACTTCGCAGTCAACTTCTAAAACGAGCGAAAAAATAGTGCCAGCCAAAAAAAGAATAGCGAAATCCGAAGATGTGGAAGCCATTTCTTTGTTTCCGTCATTTGCAGAGAGAGAAGAACAGGAAGAACAACCTAAAAGCTATATCTTAACCATGGAAATGGTCAAAAGACAAACGATTTCACCACTGGTTGGACTCGATCCCGATGAGTCGCCTTATGATTATCTAGAGAAAGCAGAATCACCCGAAGCTTGAAATTAACACTAACATCAAAAAGCCGAATTTTCCTTTATATTTCAAGGGAAATTCGGCTTTTTTTGCTAGCGGGGTAGGTTTATATTCCCCAAAACAGCTGTTCATGAATCGAAAAAGTTAAATCATAGCTGCGTTTGCCCATTTCTTCTCCATCTCTTTGCCCATGCTGTGGCAAAATAGAAATAAGCTGGATCGTGGAAGCTTTATGAATATGAACAGAGCGTGATTTTAAATGGTTTCCTTTCAAAAGTAAAAGCAGCAAATAAAAAATTTTGATCAATGAAATTCGTTCAACAACCACTAAGCTTATACTTTTTTCAACAAGCTTCTGTTCAGGCGCAATCCCAACCCCACCACCAAAATAAGGATGATTGGTAACCGTGCAAAGAAACGCGCGTTGGTAGGAAAGCTCTTGCCCGTTGCTCACTAAGCGAATAGGAAAGCCCTTCTGACGAAATAAATTTTTTAAGGCGGCAGTCACATAGATCAGATTGCCTAAATGATACTGATTGAATTTTGCTTTTAAATTCGAGTGGTTTGCAGAATATACGATGGCAGCATCCAAACCAATCCCAGTATTGTTAACAAAATAATGGGTTTCTTGGGTAATTTTTTCTTCATATTTTATAGCAGGAATCACGCGTGGTTGGTGGCAGTGGAGAATCTGCTGAAAGGCTTCAATTGGAGCTAAAGAAATGCCAGCAGCGCGCGCAAAATCATTACCAGTTCCACAAGGAATATAGGCAAGTGGGATATCTGAATGGCCATTCGTTAATCCGTTTA
>JAATGB010000148.1 GCA_015654945.1 Lactobacillales bacterium
GTGTATCATAACATAACATTTTTGTCTCTGTCAATCCTTTTTCAAAAAAAGTTTTAACGAGGAAGGAGCAGAGGTTTTGGATGTCTTAGCGACATGTATTAATATACCAAGTATTGAAGCATTCGTCAACTAGTTTTTAACTTTTTTACAAATAAAAAATTGCGACCGAATAAATTTCATTTTTATTCAGCGGCAATTCTTATTTTTAGATTATCTCATTGTTGGAAATAGTAAAATATCACGAATGGATTGTGCGTTCGTCAGCAGCATAACCAATCGGTCAATTCCAATACCTAAGCCTCCTGTTGGCGGCATTCCATATTCTAACGCTTCAATAAAATCTTCATCCACTACATGAGCTTCATCATTTCCTTGTTCGCGCTCTTTCGCTTGCGCTTCAAACCGTTCTCTTTGATCAATGGGATCATTTAGTTCCGTAAAAGCATTCGCATATTCTTTCCCTACAATAAATAGCTCAAAACGATCTGTAAAGCGAGCATCTTCTTTATTTTTTTTCGCTAATGGTGAGATTTCGACAGGATGTCCGTAAAC
The DNA here is from genome assembly GCA_015654945.1 of Lactobacillales bacterium. Lineage (GTDB taxonomy): Bacteria > Bacillota > Bacilli > Lactobacillales > Vagococcaceae > JAATGB01. The sequence continues at coordinate 553 of JAATGB010000148.1, forward strand.
AAAGGTTGGCTGTGTTAATGTTTCTTCAACAAAATTCTCAAAAAACTCATTAATGACATGTCCAACTTGCATATGCTCTTCCACTGGAACTTGGTGTGCTTTTGCCAAATCTCGCGCTGCTTCATCTGTCATTTTCTCCCAAAAATCGACACCTGTAACTTCTTTAATTGCATCTACCATATGAACCCTTTTCCATGGCGAGCCCAAATCCACTTCAACTTCGCCGTAAGAAAGTGTCAATGTGCCTAACACTTTTTGCGCAGCTGTAGTAATAATTCCTTCTGTTAGATTCATCACATCTTGATAATCGGTATACGCTGTATAGATTTCCAGCATCGTAAATTCTGGATTATGTGTCGTATCAATTCCTTCATTCCGGAAAACACGCCCAATTTCATAAACTTTTTCCATGCCTCCTACAATCAAACGTTTCAAATGAAGTTCTAAAGCAATTCGTAAATATAGTTCCATATCTAATGTATTATGATGTGTAATAAACGGCCTTGCCGAAGCTCCTCCTGCCAGATTGTGTAAGGTAGGTGTTTCCACTTCTAAATAGCCATTTTCATTTAGATAATTACGAATTTCTTTAATGATTTCACTTCTCTTAACGAAGCGGTTGAAGCTTTCTGGATTACTAATCAAGTCTAAATATCTTTGACGGTATCTTTGCTCCACATTTGTCAAGCCATGGTACTTATCAGGCAAAGGGCGCAAAGCTTTAGATAGCAAAACAAGGGATACTGGTTTAATCGTCACTTCACCCGTATCAGTTTTCATGATATCTCCTGTTACACCAATAAAATCGCCTAGATCTGCTTGTTTAAAAAGGGCATAGTCTTCTTCACCCACAGTATCTTTACGGACATAAATTTGAATTTGACCATCGCGATCTTGAATATGGGCAAAACCAACTTTTCCTTTTCCTCGCTTCGTCATCATTCTACCAGCAACCGTTGCTGTAAGCTTTTTTTCAAGCAGTTCTTCTTTAGTATACTGGTCGTATGCTGCATGTAATTCCTTCGAATTATGTGTTCGTTCAAAACGTGTTCCAAAGGGATCGATTCCTTGTTCAACTAAATTCGCCATTTTTTCGCGGCGAACAAGTAATTGATCATTCATTTCTTCATGGCTATGTTGTTCTGTCACTCTATTTTCCTCCATCCTGATTTTCATGTACGCTCCTTCTTATAATGCCACAACAAAAACAAAAAAGGCAAGTGAATCTTTCGATTTCTGCCTTGCTTCTTTTATCTTGTTCGTTCTAACACACCGCTATTTTCGATTTTTTCAACAAAATCATCTAGAATAGTCACCATTTCTTGTTGAGTTGTCGCTTGGTTAACCGCCACTTTGGTTCTCGCTGCTCTTGGAACGCCTTTTAAATAATAGGCAGCATGTTGTCTAAATTCACGAGTCGCAATTGATTCTCCTTTTAAATGCACCAAACGCCGCAAATGAAGCTTCGCAGTAGCCATCTTCTCTCTTGGTGTTGGTTCAGCGATCAGTTCTCCTGTTTCTAAATACCGTTTTGTTTGGTAAATCATCCAAGGATTCCCTAAAGCTGCACGACCAATCATTACGCCGTCACACCCCACTTCTTCGAGCATTCTTTTCGCATCTTGTGGTGTTCGCACATCCCCATTGCCCATAAACGGAATGGTTAACGCTTTTTTGACCTCTTTTAAAATCCCCCAATTTGCTTTACCTTCATACATTTGAACTCGTGTCCGTCCATGCATAGCAACAGCGGAAGCCCCTGCATTTTCAGCAGCAAGCGCATTATCAACGGCAAATACATGTGCATCATCCCACCCAATCCTCATTTTAACCGTCACGGGAATCTCGACTGCGGAAGCAACTGCATGAACCATTTCGTAAACTTTATTTGGATCTAGTAACCATTTTGCTCCAGCTTCAGCCTTGATAATCTTATTTACTGGACAGCCCATATTAATGTCGATCATATCTGCTTTGGTATTTTTTGCCACAAATTTAGCTGCTTCAACTAAGGTTTCTTTGTTGCCACCAAAGATTTGCAAGCTTAGCGGATGCTCATTTTCTTCGATGTGTAACATTTCCAACGTTTTTTGATTACGAAAATGAATTCCTTTATCGCTAATCATCTCGCAGACGACAAGTCCTGCACCAAACTCTTTTACCGTCAAGCGAAAAGCCGAATTGCTAATTCCAGCCATCGGAGCAACCACGACTCTGTTTGGAATCTCAACATTCCCAATTTTCCACAAAATAATCGCTCCTCTTCTCTAAATTTCTGCTTTCAACTCTTCTAATTCAGCCACTGAATAGTGATATTTATTGCCGCAAAAATGGCAAACAGCTTCAGCTCCTTGATCTTCTGCAATCATTGCGTCAATTTCTGCTTTCCCCAAAGTAATGATAGCTGAGGCAAATTTTTCCTTGGAACAGTCACATTTAAAATGAACCGGCATTTTTTCCACAATGCGAACATTATTTTCACCAAGTAAGCGATCCAGAATTTGTTCTGGCGTTTCTCCTTGTTCAAACAAACGGGATATTAACGGGACTTCAGCAATTCTTTTCTCGATTTCGGCAATTGTTTCATCTGTAGCGCCAGGCATAACTTGAATCATAAAGCCACCTGCTGTTTTGATTGTTTCATCTGTATCTACAAGCACGCTTAGACCAACAGCAGAAGGGATTTGTTCTGAATTTGCTAAATAATATGTAAAATCTTCGCCTAATTCTCCAGACACAAGCGGTACTTGACCCGAAAAAGATTCTTTTAAACCTAAATCCTTAATCACTGTCAAGGTCCCTTCCGTTCCGACAGCGCCACGAACATCTATTTTCCCTCGATCATTTAGAGGTAAGCTCACTTTTGGGTTTTGGATATACCCTTTTACCTCACCCTTTCCATTGCTGTCGACAACAATCGAACCAGCAGGCCCATCACCTTGGACCTTGATCGTCAGACTATCTTCTCCTTTTTGCATAGCTCCCAGCATTAGCGCACCAACCATGGTTCTTCCTAAAGCGGCTGAAGAAGCACTCCATGTTTCATGTCGTCTCTGCGCTTCTGCAACTGTCTCTGTTGCACAAATTGCAAACGCACGTATTTGGCCTTCAAAACATAGCGCTTTTAATAAATAATCTTCCATAATTCCCATCCTTACATTTCTCTTTTTTACACACATAAGGTGGAATGCTTTCACATTCCACCTTATCATACAATATTTGCAGCAATCTTCAAAACGTTGCGCTTTTATTCTGAATCGCTCTCGTTTGGTTCTTTCACTTCTTTTTCTTGCTCTGATTTAGCTGCTTTCGCTTCGTCAGTTGTTTCATCTGATGACGTACCGTTTTCTTTTTCTTCTGCTAATTTTTGTGCTTCTTTTTCTTCTAATGCCTTTTTGGCTTCTTCAAAAGTTGCGGCAGCTTTTTCACTTGGGAACTGGCTCTTAGTAGCATCAGAAGGCATTTCACCCGTTTCAAACAAAGCGTTAATGCTCTTCGCATCTAAAGTTTCAAATTCCAAAAGTTTTTCCGCAATCAATTTATGTTTGTCACGATTTTCTTCAATGATTTCACGTGCTTTGGCATGAGCCCGATTAAGCAAGCTACGTACTTCTTCATCAATTTCGTAGGCAATTCGTTCAGAGTAGGATTTTGTTTGTCCATAATCTCTTCCAACAAAAACTTGATGGTTTCCTTCATATTGGACAGGTCCAAGCTTTTCGCTCATCCCGTATTCAGTCACCATACTACGCGCTAAAGCCGTCGCTTGTTCGAAATCGTTACTTGCTCCTGTCGTTTGAACATTAAAGACTAATTCTTCTGCTGTCCGACCACCAAGTAATCCAACAATTTGCTCAAACATATCATCTTTTGTTCCAAGCATTTGATCTTCTCTTGGTAAAGCAATCATGTAGCCGCCGGCTTTCCCACGCGGAACAATGGTTACTTTATGAACCACACGCGCATTACTTAAAACCAAGCCACAAATTGTGTGTCCTGCTTCATGGTAAGCAACGAGTTCTCTTTCTTTCTTGCTGACTACACGATCTTTCTTCGCAGGGCCAGCAATAACGCGATCTTCTGCTTCATCAATATCTGAAGCATCAATTTTCTTTTTATTTCGTCGAGCCGCAACTAAAGCCGCTTCATTCAAGACATTTTCTAAATCTGCTCCGGCAAAACCTGGTGTTTGTTGTGCAACAACTTTCAAATCCACATCATCTGCCAACGGTTTATTTCGTGCGTGAACCTTTAGAATTGCTTCTCTACCTTTAATATCAGGTCTTCCAACTAAAACTTGGCGGTCAAATCTGCCTGGACGTAGCAATGCCGGATCTAACACATCAGAACGGTTAGTCGCTGCAATCACAATCACGCCTTCGTTTCCACTAAATCCATCCATTTCCACTAATAATTGATTCAAGGTTTGTTCACGTTCATCATGTCCGCCACCCATGCCAGCGCCACGTTGGCGACCGACTGCATCAATTTCATCAATGAAAATGATTGCAGGGGCATTTTTCTTAGCTGTTTCGAACAAATCACGTACCCGGCTTGCGCCGACACCGACAAACATTTCAACGAAATCTGATCCTGAAATTGAATAGAATGGTACACCCGCTTCACCCGCTACTGCTTTTGCTAGTAAAGTTTTCCCTGTTCCGGGAGGTCCCTCTAGCAAGACTCCTGCTGGAATTCGCGCGCCAATTTCGACAAAGCGACGCGGATCTTTCAGGAATTCAACAACTTCTACTAATTCTTGTTTTTCTTCTTCCGCTCCTGCTACATCTGAAAAGCGAACTTTATTTGCTTTTTTATCTGCTTCTTTGGCTTTCGACTTACCAAAGTTCATGACACGGCCATTGCCGCCACCTTGTCCGCCTTGTCCCATCATCATATAGAAGAAAAAGACAATTAGAATCAACGGTAGAATGCTGGCTACTAATGATATCCATACACCACTGTTCGATTCTTCTTTAATACTGATGTCTGCATCAACTGAGCTGGCAAGGGTATTAACTTCTGCCAAAGTTGCGTCATTTGGCAAGATAATCGTTGTAAATTTCGTCGTCTTAATATCTGTATTTCCCCAGATTGACAACCCATTATTTTCGACTTTTTGCTTTGCTTTATACTCACCAGTAATTTTATAGGCACCATTTGCTGGCTGGACTGTTATTTTTTTTACTTTACCGTCTTTTAACTGTTCACTAAATTTCGAATAGTTAATATCAGGTGTTTGTTCTCCACTTGGTCCGAAAATGAAATAGACAACCATTACCATTGCTAAGACAACAAGCACATAGTACAGGCCATTTTTCATTCCACTATTTTTTTTGTTCATTTAGGTCCTCCTCTAAATAATAAGGGTTTGTCATTATTTTACTTTAACGTTACTATCATACCACACATGGGAGCAAATTAGCTATTCAAGATTTGTTTCGTATATTTCTGGTTTTAACACGCCGACATATGGCAAATTCCGGTATTTTTCAGCGTAGTCTAGACCATAGCCAACAACAAATTCATTTGGCACTTCAAACCCAACATAATCTGCTGAAATATCGACAATTCTGCCCTCTGGCTTATCAAGCAGTGTCACAATCTTCACAGAATTTGCTTTCCGATATTTAAATAATTCAACGAGATATTTTAACGTTTGACCGCTATCAATAATATCCTCAACAATTAAAATATCTCGTCCTTCTACATTTGTATCTAAATCTTTTAAAATTTTGACCTCACCGGATGAAACGGTACCGGTTCCATAGCTCGAAACATCCATAAAATCCATTTCCAAAGGAATCGTCATTGCCCGAATAATATCTGCCATAAAAGGAACTGCTCCCTTTAAAATCCCGACCACTAATGGATATTTTTCACGATACTCTTGCGAAAGTTTTTCACCTAATTTTTGGGTCTTTTGATCAATTACTTCTTTTGTATAAATAATTTTTTCAATGTCGTTCTCTAACATAAGACTCTCCTTCCACTATTACTCATCTTTCAAGTATATGAGTCTGTATTGTATTTTATCAGTTTCTTTTGGAATACTCAAATAAGATTCCTTATAAGGAACTACCCAAAGAATGTTTTTTTTCTGATCTTCCACAACCCACGTTTTGGCGCGCTCTTCCCGCGGAATTTTTTGGTCAATAAAAATCCGACTGACTTTTTTCTTTTGCTGCGCTTGATTAAAAATAATTTTATCTGCTAGTTGATTTTTTCTAACCAGTAACGGCAAAGACGGATCACTGATCGTTAACTCTTTTTTTGTCCACTCTTTGACCGCCAACGGAAGCGTTAATTGCTCCACTGTAAAGAGGCCCATCCATTCACGTTCCGTTAAAAATTGACCCTGATTTTCTGCTAATAAAAAAAGCTTGCTGTTGTCCGTTTCAGTAATTCCATCCATCGCTTCAGTTTGCAAATATGCCCATTGATATCTTTTCATTAGCTTCCAACCCTTTTTAAACGTAAAATCTTGTTGCGGTTTTGAGCTGTTCAAAATGGTTAAAACTGCTTCTGTCTGTTTCTCATTTACTTCAATTCCATCGGAAATAAGTACACGTTGCCAAAGCTCAACTAACAAAAAATACTGACAGCTTCGTGATTGCGTTTGAAATTGTAGTACATCAATGCGCCATTTTGCATCACTTTGTTGCATAATATTAAAAAAATAAGGTGCAATCGTCTGCCGAATAACTTCAGAAGCATAATTTATTTGTCTGGAAAATTGCTGTATATGATCTAAAAATTGCGTATTCTCTTTTTTTAATTCGGGAATAATTTTTTGTCTGATTCGATTCCGTTGAAAAATGAGTTCTTGATTTGTTTCATCTTCAAAGTACTGCAATTGCTTGTTTTTTGCATATTCCACCAACTCTTGTTTGGAAAAGGCGAGTAACGGACGTACCAATTCGGACTGCTTCCATTCCCGGACTGCCTGAATGCCTGAAAGGTTATGCAACGCACTTCCCTTCACGATTTTCATCAGAATGGTTTCCGCTTGATCATCACTATGGTGCGCTGTCACAAGCTTTGTATACCCATATTTTATCGCAATTTCCGCGAAAAAATGGTAGCGAAATTCCCGCGCTTTTTCTTCAATTCCAGTCAAAAGCGTTTTTCCCTCTTGCCATTCAGTGGTATAAAAAGGGATCTCTCTTTGGCGACAATATTCTTCTAAAAAATCCGCTTCTTGTTGCGATGCCTCTCTTAGCTGATGGTTTACATGCACAACGCCAAAAAAAAGTGGCCGTTTCATGTGTTCGACTAGGTGAAGTAAGACGATCGAATCTACTCCTCCAGAAACAGCTAAAAGTAATCGATCATTTGCATTCCAGTATCCTTGTTGCATCACTATCCCGGAAAATGTTCGTTCGAGCTTCACTGTTTCCGCTTCCTTCCTACTTCTTTTAAAATTAAAAAAGGATAAGCTGACTTATCCTTTCGTATTTTCTTAGTTCCGGCGTCCGCCTCTTCCACCACGTTTGCCTTCTGTATTCCGTTTCAAAGAAGTTAACCGATCATCGCTGTCTTTCAAAAATGAACTCATTAACGTATCAAAATCTTGTTTTTTATCCATCACTTGTGGAGCTGTTTTTTTCGGAGCTTGCCGTGCAGGTCTTTGAAATTCTCTTTTAGGTCTGTTCGTCGTTTCGTTTTCTTGCGTACGTCGAATAGATAGACCCACCTTGCCGTCATCTCCAACCGACATAACCTTCACAATGACTTCATCTCCAACTGTCAAAACATCATGAATATCCTTCACATAATTATTTGAAACTTCACTAATATGAACCAAACCTGTCTTTCCTTCACCTAGATCAATAAATGCTCCAAAATTTGTAATACCTGACACTTTTCCCGAAAGTTTCGCTCCTACTTCAATTGACATAAAAAAATTGCTCCTCCTTAAAGTCTTTCTATTCTATTCGTTTTATTCGTTGGATCCATCTGTTGATTGATATTCTTTTGCTTTTGATTCTTCTGTGCTTGTTTTTTCATTTGCTTTGGTTGTATCCTCTTGCGGAAAGCTATATACTTGTTCTCCTTCTTTCGAAAAGAAATATTTACTACGCACTAATTTTTGTACATATTCATCGTCTTTCAATAAAGCGACTTCGTCTTTCAAGTCATCTTTTTTCTGTGTCACCACTTTATCCGTTTGCTTTACTGTCTGCTTTTCTTGTTGTAATACTTGGAGTTCTTGATAACTATGATACAAGTTCACACCTACCAGTGCAAACACAATTGCAGCAAAAACAAATAAAAGCGCGAGTCTTCTTCTACGAAAAACAAGTCGTTTTTGTTCTTTTTGGAACTGTTGCATTTGTTGTTTTGTATATTGATTATCAATTGAAGAGATCGGAACGACCTTTTCCTCTTGCTTAGTCATCGTCAAACTACTCCATTCTAATTTTGGTTTCAAGTGCATTATACCAACAACTAAGAAGAATGTCTAATCTAAATTAGGAAAAGAATTTTCTTTTGTTTCTTTCAAAATTCGGTACATTTCTTTGGCGTCATCCTTTTTAGTTGAATCCTGAATTTGCAGAACTTCTATTTCAACCGTTTTATTCCCAAAAAAGATTTTTAGTACGTCTCCAACTTTGATGTCAGTTGAAGATTTAGCGACTTGATCATTGACTTGGATTCGCCCTTTATCCGCTACTTCCTTTGCAACGGTCCTTCTTTTAATAATCCTTGAAACCTTTAAATATTTGTCTAACCGCATCTTATTCACCTCTTTTTTTCCTTTTTATTTTTCGTAATTTTTCACCATATGGAATTTCTTGCCATTCTTTTTTTGTCAATATATTTAAACGAAGAATACTAATGCCATACACGCCTATACCTAAAATTACACCGAAAACTGCGATTACTAACGTCAGCACCCGGGAAATAGGCATGCCTAGAAAGTATTGCACACAGCTGCGATAAATGAGAAGCGTCAGGCTCATTCCCACGAGAGCCATTCCAGTTTTCAAAATAAACGATCGCGAAAACAGTATAAAGGTATTTTTTCGTTCTAAATAAATATGCAGAACAAGTGCCGATCCGACCAAACCAACTAGTGTTGAGAAACTCGCGCCCGTTGTTCCGTAGCTCCTAGTAAGTGGCACGGCCAATATGCCCTTGATCAATAAACCCATGCCCGCTGCAACCAAAGCAATTTTTAATTGGTTGTCGCTTTGCAAAACCGTTTGATACCCTTGAATCATCGACATGAGAAAAATAGCCAGTACAAAAATTTCCAACGTTTGGTTCCCTGCTGTATCTCCGAATAAACTTCTATTTACATAAGGCAGCAATAAAACTAAGCCTATCGATGCCGCGCTTGTAACCAGCCACGTAATCCGCAGATAGGTTTTCACAGAGGTGAGATACTGCTTTTGATTTTTCTCCACAATATATTTGGTTAAAACTGGAAGATACACAGATGTCATCGCCGCCGCAAGTACTAACCCCAATTGCACCAGCGGTTGTCCACGATCATAAATTCCCTTTTCGATTTTTGCTTGCGTCTGACTGAAACCATGTAAAACCAGCATATTTTTCACCACGAAGGAATCAATCAATTGGAACAACACTAAAAACGCACTATAGATACAAATTAATCCACCTTCGACTGTAAATCGCTTAAAAAAAGTCAGACTTTTCCGCCATTTTGTCAGCATTTGAAATGAAAAAAATAATTTTATTGTCGTCTTTTTATTATAATAAACAAGCACAAAATAGGCGGCAATTCCGCCAAAAATCGCTCCTGACATCGCAATTGTTCCCATTTTATAAATCGACCAGTCTGTTCGAGTAAAACAAAATGCCGCAAATATAATCGTGCCCACGCGGATCAGTTGTTCGACTACTTGTGAAATTGCAGTCGGAACCATCCAAAGATTCCCTTGAAAATAGCCTCTAAATACCGCGAGTACTGGTGTTAATAAAAAAACAAATGAAGTCATCTGAATCAAGCCACTTAATTGCTGATCACCCATCCAAGTAGCCAACCAATGGCTTCCGAAAAAAGTAACAGCAAACAAACTCATCGAAAGCCAAAAAAGGAGTGGGAAAATTTCCCCGACTATTTTTTTCTTTTCCTCCTCATCTTGTTGTTCCATGACTAGTTTTGATAAAAAAACTGGCACACCGGCTAAAGCGAAGGTCATCGCAATCCCATAAATCGGATAGACCTGCTGATAGACATAAAATCCTTCATTGCCCACTAAATTTTGAAAGGGGACACGGTAAATAGCACTCAAAATTTTCACAACAAAAGAAGACAAGGTTAAAATCAGGGTTCCTTTTGCTAATTTATTTTTTGTCGTGATACGCATCTCACTCCTTTGCTGCTACTTGCTTATTTTTCCTTTTTTGCTCTCGCAACGCTGCAACAAACTGAATCATTTCGTTCATCCAATAAGCCGCTGTTTGCTCCTTTTCAATGGTTAAATGGATCGCTGTTGCTTCTTCATCAATACTTAAATCTGCTTTTAAACGTGTGGCCGCCAATGCGGCAAAAAGCTGTTCCACGTGATACGTTTTCGTCCCGCTCTTGCTTAATTTAAACGTGATTTTCTCCCCTTTACGATAAATACTAGTCACTAAAGCAAACTCACTATACATTTTAAGTAAACCAACTGTCAGTAAATGGGCCACTTCATCAGGGTAGCCGCCAAAGCGATCCAATAGGTCATCTTCAATTTCATGAAACATTTCATCTGATTCAATTTGACGAATTCGTTTATACATTTCAATTTTTTGTCGCTCATCTGCAATATAGCTGGTCGGGATATAGGCGTCGATACCCAAATCAATTTCCACTACTGTTTTTTGTTCGAGCGAGGAGCCGCCTTGTTTCCGTGCAACTGCATCATTTAACATTTGCGTATACATATCAAACCCAACTGAATCAATGAAGCCGTGTTGCTGCGCGCCTAACAAATTTCCTGCTCCACGAATGGATAAATCACGCATGGCTATCTTAAAACCAGAGCCAAGTTCCGTAAAATCTTTAATCGCTTGCAGTCTTTTTTCACTCACTTCACTTAATATTTTTTGTTGCTCATACATGAAATAAGCATAAGCGACTCGATTACTCCGACCGACTCGTCCTCTTAATTGATACAATTGGGCAAGACCCATATAGTCCGCATTTTCGACAAAAAGCGTATTCGCATTGGGAATATCAACGCCTGTTTCAATAATAGTTGTCGTGACTAGAACATCATAATCACCATTGATAAAATCAAATAATACATTTTCTAACTGGATTTCCGTCATTTGTCCGTGGGCATGAGCAATCCGCGCTTCTGGAACCAACGCCCGCAGCTCCTCGACTTTTTGAACAATTGTATCCACACGATTATAAAGGTAGAAAACCTGCCCGTCGCGAGCCAATTCTCGCTCAATTGCTTCTCTGATCGCACCAATATTTTTCTCCATGACATAGGTTTGCACCGGATAGCGATTCGCCGGCGGTGTTTCAATGACCGACAGATCTCGAACACCCAGCATGGACATGTGCAGCGTTCGTGGAATAGGTGTTGCTGTTAACGTTAGGACATCCACTTGCGCACGTAGTTGCTTTAAGCGTTCTTTGTGTTTGACACCAAATCGCTGTTCTTCATCAATAATCAATAAACCTAAATCTTGAAATTTCACATCCTTTGAAAGCAAACGATGCGTTCCAACAACAATATCGATGGCGCCTTTTTTCAAGCCTTCGTTTGTTGCTTGTTGTTGTTTCTTCGTCCGAAAACGACTTAAAAGACCCACCTCAACGGGAAAGTTAGCAAAGCGGTCAATCATGGTTTCATAATGCTGTTGCGCTAAAATTGTTGTTGGCACCAAAAATGCAACCTGTTTATTGTCTTGAATCGCTTTAAAAGCTGCGCGCAAAGCGACTTCTGTTTTACCGTAACCGACGTCCCCAACCAATAAACGATCCATCGGTTTTTCTTTTTCCATATCTCTTTTAATTTCCGCAACACTGCGCAATTGATCCTCTGTTTCACTATAAGGAAACACATTTTCAAACTCTTTTTGATAGGAATCATCCGGTGAAAAAGCAAAACCTCGCTCCGCTTCGCGTTCTGCATATAATTTGATCAAATCATCGGCAATGTCCTCAATTTTAGCCGAAACTTTTTTCTTCGTTTTACTCCATTCACTTCCGCCTAGTTTATTAATTCTAGGCGTTTTCGATTCAGAAGCGACATACTTTTGAATCAAATCAAGCTGTGTAACCGGAATGAACAGCTTATCATTGTTTTGGTAAACAATTGTCATGTAATCTTGATGCACACCGTCGACTTCCAACGTTTCCATTCCAACATATTGCCCAATACCATGATTCGCATGAACCACATAATCGCCTGGCTTTAATTCATTATAGCTTTTCAGTCTTTCTGCATTGGAAACATTGGTTTTTCTTGCTCGTTTTTTCGTAGTTGTGTGTAAAATTTCTTTTTCCGTAATCACCACTAATTTTTCTTTGGGTAATTCAAAACCGTTTTGCAAATTACCGACACAGATTTGAACTTGCTGTTCGATTAAATCAGTAGTAATATTCACCACATTTGGAATATCAAAATCCAACAATATTTCTTCGACCTTTTGACTTCGTTCTTCTGTCGGAACCAAAATAACCACTGTTTGTTTTTGTTTCAACCAACGATCTATTTCGGCTTTCAACAAAGGCATTTGTCCAAAAAATTGTTGCATCGCACGATACTGAAAATTATAAACCGCCTGAAATCGAACATTCCCCATTCCCTTTTGGAAGAGTGAAATATAGGTAATAGAGGATTTTACATTTTTCATAACGGTCCGGAAATCCCGCGAAATCACTTGCTCTGGAAAAATTCTTTGTTCTTCTAATTTCATCGTTAGCCATTCGGCCTCTTCTTGTTCCAGCATGCGCTCCGACTCAAGAATACGGCTATAATCGTCCAACAACACAAAGCTGTCTTGCGACACATAGTCCAGTATAGAAAACCGTTTTTCACACAAAAAATCAACATACATCTGCATATTTTCCGTGTAATGTCCGGCATCCCACTCTCCAAGCATCTCTTCAAAATAGGTCTCCAAAAAATCGCGCGTTGTAGGATCAGAGACCACCGCCAAATGCTTCTCTAACGCTCGCGCCATTTTTTCAGCACCCGCTGTTAACTCGGCCGCAGAAAAAATTAAGTCTTTTACTGGCGAAAGCTTTATTGTAGAAATTGCATTGATCGATCGTTGCGTTTCCGCATCAAAGTAGCGCATTGAATCGATTTCTTCATCAAACAACTCAATTCTGATCGGATATTCCGTTGTCAATGGATAGATATCGATAATCCCTCCACGAATACTAAATTCTCCTGGTTTCGAAACCATCGTTTCACGCAGATAGCCCATTTGAACCAAACGTTGCGGCAATCCTTCTAACGCTATTTCCTTGCCCACTTCTAATGACAATTCTGCAGCTTGCCAAATATGGGGATTCCCCAGAATCTTGCGAACACCTGCAATAGGTACCACGACAATTCCCGCTTGCTCGCCTTGTAAAAACGATAACGTTTGTACACGATCAGCCATCGCGTCTTGTGATGAAAAAGACATTTCGGCCGCAACAACTTCGTCCACTGAAAATAAATGAACGCTTTCTTCCGGCAAAACATTATGCAAATCTTCCACTAAATTGTTGGCATAATACAAATTAGGCGTGACCACAACAATTGTTTTTTGCTTTTCTTGAAAAAGACTTGCAACTAATAATGTTTTGGAAGAACCGACGATCCCAGTAATTAATTGATGCGGATATTCTTCCACATGCGCGAACCACTCTTTTACTTCCTTTGATTGCGCAATTCTATGTGCTAAATCCATTAACTCTGTCACCCCTCCTTCTTATTAAATTGATTCATCGTGTCGCTAAATGAATGCCCTTCTCCCCAGAATAGTACAGCATCAGCAGCTGTCTTAACTCCTATCAAAATTTTTGAATGCGCCTTCTTTGGAAAATCACTTAACACATACGCAATGACTTCCTTGGAAGAAGCTGGCCGGCCAATGCCAATCCGAATTCGATTAAATTCTTGACTGCCAATATGTTGAATCAAGCTTTTGATGCCATTATGTCCGCCAGAGCCGCCTTTTTGGCGCAAACGAATAAATCCAATAGATAAATCTAAATCATCATATAGAACCACGACATCGTCAATTAAGAGATCATAATAATCAATCAAGCCGCGAATCGAGCGACCAGAATCATTCATAAATGTTTGCGGTTTTGCCAATAGTATTTTTTCTGTGCCCATAAAAAATTCGGCGATATCCGCTTCGCACTGGTGTTTGTTAAACAAAACGTTCTGCCGTGCAGCGATCTCATCCAATGTAATAAAACCAATATTATGTTTTGTCGCTTTATATTTTGAACCAGGATTCCCTAATCCCACAATTAATTTCATGGTGCTACTTCCTTTCACGGCGTTTACTACAACACAAAACGCCGAGCGGTAAAGACACGCTCAGTTTTTTTATAGTATACCATATTCCAAGTCTAAACTAACTAATTTTCTGCCATTTTTTTCTTTTGTTTCTCTAATATATAACAGTTTAAAATAACTATTATATTTTTTTCTCAAATGGGTGACATAATTTTTAGATAGTGCTATACTCAAGACGTAAGATTGTGATTAAATTTTCAATATAAGAAAGGATTGAATAAACATGCCTACTCAAGAAATTAAAGACCATCAAAAAGTGATATTGGTTGGAGATGGAGCAGTTGGTTCTAGTTATGCATTTGCTCTCGTTACACAAGATATCGCTCAAGAAATTGGTATTATTGATATTGCAAAAGATAAAACCGAAGGAGATGCACTAGATCTTTCTGATGCCCTCGCTTTTACCTCTCCTAAGAAAATTTATTCTGCAGAATATGCAGATTGCCATGATGCAGATATTGTTGTCATTACCGCTGGCGCTGCTCAAAAACCAGGCGAAACCAGATTGGATTTAGTGAACAAAAACTTGAAAATTTTCAAGGGAATCGTACAATCAATTGTTGAAACAGGATTTAACGGAATCTTCTTAGTCGCCACCAATCCTGTAGATATTTTAACCTACGCTACCTGGAAATTTTCTGGCTTCCCTAAGCACCGTGTCATCGGTTCTGGTACTTCTTTGGATTCTGCTCGTTTCAGACAAGCAATTGCTGAAGTCATTGACGTCGATGCACGTAATGTCCATGGTTATATTCTAGGTGAACATGGCGACACCGAATTTCCTGTTTGGTCCCACGCAAATGTTGCGGGTCTCCAAATTTATGAATGGGTCAAGGATCGTCCAGAAATAGATGAAGAAGCATTGGTTAATATCTTTTTCACTGTTCGTGATGCAGCCTACACAATCATCAATAAAAAAGGTGCGACATTCTATGGCATCGCGGTTGCACTTGCTCGGATTACAAAAGCAATCCTAAACGACGAAAACTCCGTATTGCCTCTTTCAGTTTATCTAGATGGCGAATATGGTGAAACAGATATTTACATTGGCGCACCTGCAGTTGTGAATCGCCAAGGAATTGCTGAAATTATTGAAATTCCGTTATCCGATGCTGAACAAGATAAAATGAAGCTTTCGGCTTCTGCTTTGAAGAAAGTCCTAACGGATGCATTTGCTGATCTCGAAAAATAATTTTACTTATTTCCAATGAAAAATCTCCTATTAATTGAGAGACATCAGAACCTACCACAAAGCAACTGCTTACGGGTAGGTTTTTTTGTATATCTATCCTTTTTTTCATGCTTACCCAAGCAAAACAACCAATGTTTTCCTCCCTGATAACTAAAAAGAGTTTAAGGTGTAACTCATTGAGTTACACCTTAAACTCTTAAAATAACCATTTAAAGGCACGTATTTTTTCCTTTATTTATTATGTGGATTACCAGAAGAAAAGGGACCTCCTTTTTCAAAACCAAAGAAATCTCCGCGACCATCAAACGGCACTCCTGCCCTACCCCCAAAAGGTCGACCAAAGCCAAATCCTCCGGGATGACCTTCTCGTTCTTTTTCCGGAACCAAAGTTTCAAGTTCTTTCGTCAATTTCGAAATCAATCGATAAAAAACCACTTTTTCATCTGGCGAAAATACATCAAAAATCGTATCTTGTTCTGCTGATTGATCAATTTTACTTGATTCTTCCACGCCTTTTTCTGTTAATTCAACAATCATCACCCGGCGATCTTCTTCCGAAGGCTTACGTGTAAGGTAACCACTATTTTCTAATTTACTTAATAGTTCCCCTAAAGATTGTGGGCGCATATCTAGTAAAAAAGAAAGTTCTTTTTGCGTAATTTTCGGTTGCAGCTTCAACAAAGATAAGACACGGCCTTGTCCTCTATGTGGATTACCATACGGTCCAGCTTCTCGCCTTTTTTTTGCAAAATACCTGCCAATTAAAGCTTCTAGTTTCAAAAATTCTGCTTGCACATTGTTTTCTTCATCTAGCTGAAATTCTTCCTCTTTTGTCATCATCTTTTCCTCTCTTTCTATTTTATACAAAGGTACCTTTCTATCTTTAATTATAAAGGTACCTTCTTTTTTTGTCAACTTGCTTGATTTCTAAACAAATAAGACTTGACATTTTAAACAGGTACCCTTACAATAAAAACATAAGGTACCTTTCTATTTTACCTTATTAAAATTTCAAGCATAAAAAGGAGGAAAATATTATGTTAGCATTAATCGTGTGGCTCTATTTTCTTTATAAAGAACAATGTGCTTTAGAAAATCAATAGCGCGAACAAA
>JAATGB010000060.1 GCA_015654945.1 Lactobacillales bacterium
CGGCGAATAACGGTAATTTCACTTATACGTGGAGTGCAGATACATCCCCACAAGCTACTGGTAAAATATTTACTGGAACGATTACCCAACCTTATTCTACCGATATACCAGACGGATCGGTGACTGTTGACTATGTAGATGAAGAAAGCAATCCACTTTCAGAAGCTGAAACGTTAACAGGAGAAGTGGGAACAGGCTATGTAACAGAGGCAAAAACGTTTGAAGGCTGGACGTTAAAAGAAATACCGGTAAATGCAACAGGGATCTATGCAGAAACGCCAATCACCGTTACTTATGTCTATTTGGAGAATGCACTACCCGATAGTGATTCCTCATCAAGCAGCGAGTCAAGTGGTGATTCTAGCAACCCAACCCCAAGCAATGAGCCAAGCAATTCCTCATCAAGTAGTGATTCGTCAACAAATGGAAAGCCGAATAATTCATCCACTAGCATGGGAAGTAGTGATACGGGTACACCATTACCGAATCGTTCTTTAGAGAGTCATTCAAAGAAAAATTTACCCAAAACGGGCGAGCAAGATTTATCCTTTATGAGCGTTATCGGCATTGTTTTACTCGCTGTAGCTGGTTTGTTTTTTAGCAAGAGAAAAGGGCACGTAAAATAAATTAAAGTGGTGAGGCAAGGAAGTAGAATGTGAAGGCTTCCTTGTTTTCTTTTGATTTCTACTAAGTCGTATCTTGATTAAGGTTGAATTTGTGATTCGTAACCGCCGCTTTTTTTAATTTCATGCTTATGTTAGAATAACCTAAGGCATGAAATTTATACCGATAAGCCAAAATGACGCAGATTTATTGACGAAATAAAGTGAGGAACATTAAATGAAAAAAATAAAAATAAATGGTGGCAAACCTTTAAAAGGTGAGATCATTGTTAGTGGTGCGAAGAATAGTGCTGTTGCGCTGATTCCGGCAGCTATATTAGCGGATTCACCGGTTATTTTAGAGGGTGTACCAGACATCCAAGATGTGCATTCATTGATGGACATTCTAGAAGTAATGGGTGTGCGTACAGAATTTAAAAATCATCGACTTGAAATAGATCCGACAGATATGGTGAGCATTCCGATGCCAACGGGTAAAATTAATAGCTTGCGCGCTTCTTATTATTTTATGGGGGCGTTGCTAGGTAAATATGGTTCTGGAGTTGTTGGACTTCCAGGAGGCTGCTACTTAGGTCCTCGACCAATTGATTTACATATTAAGGGCTTTGAAGCGTTGGGCGCGACAGTCACAACCGAACATGGCGCGACTTATTTGCGTTCTTCCGAAAAAGGTTTGAAAGGAACCCGAATTTTCATGGACATGGTTTCCGTAGGGGCAACGATCAATGTCATGTTAGCTGCTGTGAAAGCGCAAGGTCGGACAACAATTGAAAATGCCGCCAAAGAGCCAGAGATAATTGATGTTGCAACGCTTTTAAATAATATGGGCGCGAAAATCAGAGGAGCAGGAACGGATGAAATTCGGATTGAAGGGGTCCAAACGTTGCATGGATGCCGCCATGCGATTATTCCTGATCGGATTGAAGCCGGAACCTATTTAGCGTTGGCTGCAGCTGTTGGCGGAGGAATAAAAGTCAGAAATGTTATTTATGAACATCTAGAAAGCTTTATCTCGAAATTGGATGAGATGGGTGTTGAAATGAAGATTAAAGAAGACTCCATTGAAGTCACTCATGCGGATAATTTAAAGCCAGTTTCGATCAAGACTTATCCTTATCCTGGCTTTGCCACGGATTTACAACAGCCAATTACGCCACTCCTTTTACAAGTGAAAGGCGAAAGTATTATTGAAGATACTGTCTATCAAAAGCGTGTGAACCATATTCCAGAATTGAATCGAATGGGTGCAAATGCCAAAATCGAAGGCAACATGATCATCCTTAATCAAACAGAAACCTTAAAAGGAGCAGAAGTGGAAGCAAGCGATTTACGAGCCGGAGCTTGCTTGGTTATCGCGGGTTTACTTGCAGAAGGAGAAACGACTATTTCAAATGTCGAGTATATTTTAAGAGGTTACGACCATATTGTCGAAAAGCTTCAAAAAATTGGTGCTGATATTGAAATGGTTCAAGTTGAAAATGAAATGAGAATTGAGGAAGCAAAATGAGTGATTATTTAACAATGGGCGAACTTGAGAATAAGACACTCAAAGAAATCTATACCTATGCGAAGGATTTTAAAATTCCTTATTATAGTCAAATGAACAAAAAAGAGCTTTCGTTAGCGGTCATTCGCGCGCAAGCAGAAAAACAAGGCTTTTTCTTAATGGAAGGAGTTCTTGATATTGTTTCTCAAGACGGGTATGGTTTTTTACGTCCAATCAATTATAGTTCCAGCAAAGAAGACATCTATATTTCGACTTCACAAATTCGTCGTTTTGGTTTACGAAATGGCGATAAAGTCGCCGGTAAAGCGCGTCCACCGAAAGAATCAGAGCGTTATTATGGCTTGATGCATGTCGAAACGGTTAATGGTAAAAATCCCGAGGAAGCGAAGGAAAGACCTCATTTTCCAGCGTTGACACCACTTTATCCTGAAAAGCAGCTGACCCTTGCAACGACGATGGGGCGGCTCTCAACGAGAATGGTCGATATTTTTGCACCAGTCGGATTTGGTCAACGAGGGTTAATTGTTGCCCCACCAAAAGCCGGCAAGACCACTGTTCTTAAAGAAATTGCGAATGGTATCACGGCAAATCATCCGGAAGTAGAATTAATTATTCTGTTAATTGATGAAAGACCCGAAGAAGTAACGGATATTGAAAGAAGTGTTAAGGGAGATGTGGTTTCTTCGACATTTGACCAGCAGCCAGAAAATCACACACGGGTTTCTGAACTTGTCCTAGAACGCGCGATGAGATTAGTCGAAGATAAACGAGATGTTGTCATTTTGATGGACAGTATTACGCGCCTTGCCCGTGCTTATAATCTTGTGATGCCACCAAGTGGAAGAACCTTAAGCGGTGGCATCGACCCAGCTGCTTTTTACCGTCCAAAACGTTTTTTTGGTGCTGCTCGAAATATTGAAGAAGGCGGTAGTTTGACGATTCTTGCGACTGCGCTTGTCGATACAGGAAGCCGTATGGATGATGTGATCTATGAAGAATTTAAAGGAACAGGTAATATGGAATTGCATCTGTCGAGAGAATTAGCAGAGCGCAGAATTTTTCCAGCAATTGATGTGAAAAAATCAGGAACCCGTAAGGAAGAGCTGTTGTTACCGACAACTCAGTTGGAAGAAGTCTGGAAATTGCGTAATTTAATGAAGGGTGATTCGCTTGAATACACGGATCAGTTGCTTAAATTCTTAAAAAAAACCAAGAACAATCAACAATTTTTTGAAGAGTTTCAAGATGTCAATTTTGCGCGGGGAACCAATAAAAGAACCACAAAAAGGTAATTGATCTTTTGCATTGTTCGTGATATGATAGTAGCGTTGTGTAACTGAAAATTAACTCTGAATCAGCAAATGGTTTAGGGCAAAGGAGAGAAAGAAGCTATGAAAGAAAACATCCATCCCGATTATCATCCGGTAGTATTCATGGATTCTACAACAGGATTTAAATTTTTGTCAGGTTCGACAAAACATTCTCAAGATACTGTTGAGTGGGAAGATGGTAAAACTTATCCATTAATTCGTGTGGAAATTACCGCTGACTCCCATCCATTCTATACTGGACGTCAAAAATTCACACAAGCCGATGGCCGTGTGGACCGTTTCAACAAAAAATATGGTTTGGCAGATGCCAACGCAGAAGAATAACAAAACGATTGATTTATTAACAATTAGCGACTTTCTCGATCAAGAGAAAGTCGTTTTTTTGTTCTTGCTGTAAATTAGGCTGGGACAAAGGGATCAATTTTGAGTGATGATTTAAAGGTATATATAAGTACGACTTTCAAGTTATTTGAGCTAAATGTACGAATGGAATCTAGGACAGTATATTGTTTTCTTCTATTTTGATGGCATTCTAGGGAACGCTTTCTTTTACTATCTTATTAAGATATAATAAAATTATGTTTAAAATATGGGGGTTAAATAACGAGGAAGATGAAGAGATTGTTATTGTTGGGAATGAGTTTGGTCTCGCTACTAAGTATTCAAGCTAAAGCAAGTGATTCAGCAGCTTATCTGATACAGGGTGGTGAAAAAGGAGTCGAGCTTTTTACTAAAACGGGAACAGTAGAAGGGGCGATTCATAGCAATCAAGATATTTATAGTAAAGGAAATGTTTCAACAGAAGCGTTAACTGTGGTACGGAAAATCAAGTTCAAAGGAAAACTTAGTGCAACCAGTCAAAAAGAAAAGAGTCAGAAAAAAGCTGTACCTAAAATTTTTCCAGAGCTCATAGACCAGTATTTTAACAATGGCAAGGACTATGATAAAAAAGGGCTCAC
>JAATGB010000206.1 GCA_015654945.1 Lactobacillales bacterium
AGCGATTTTGGTCGCTTTAGATCATTTTATTACTGTACAACTAGAAGAAACAAATGATCAAGGAACCATCCGTTCAACCAAATATGGAATGAGTATTCCTTGGACGAGAAAAAATGGGCAATTATTCATTGATGAACGTGAAAATCCATTTACCTATATTATTAAAGCAATTAATATTACTGAAAAATATCTAAAAGAACTTGGCAAAGAACCTGTTCTATTTAATTTAGAAGTTCAAAGTGAATTAGACAATAACGATGGGAAAAAATATGGTCTTGGCTCTAGTGGTGCCGTAACAGTGGCCACTATCAAGGCTCTTTTCCTGTTTTATAAAGTAAAATATACACCTGAAATCGTCTACAAATTAGCTTCACTTGCCCATCTTTCTATGCAAAGTAATGGTTCATTTGGTGATTTAGCAGCAAGTTCTTACGGCGGTTGGCTCGCCTATTCTCGCTTCGATCAAGATTGGGTGATTGCAGAATCAAAAAAACTTCCACTCAAAGAACTCATTAAAATAAAATGGCCCAATCTTCGAATTAAACCGTTAAGCCCGCCAGACGATCTTTCACTCTTAATTGGTTGGACAGGAACGCCAGCTTCTACTACTCAGCTTGTAGATCTTGTTAAAGAAGAAAAAAGCGAAATGAATGGCTTCTATCTCAACTTTCTTAAGAATAGTAAAGAATGTGTCGAACAAATTATCTCCGCTTTTTTAGAAAAAGATTTGCACGCGATTGAACAGGGAATTCAGAAAAATCGGCTCTTGCTAAAGCAGCTATCAGAAAAAAGCGGTGTTGTTATCGAAACCGAACCTTTAAGTAAGTTACGTGAAATTGCTGAAAATTTCGGTGGAACTGCAAAATCTTCTGGTGCTGGCGGGGGGGATTGCGGTATCGTGATCATTAATAAAAAAAGTAATACGACGCCACTTCTAGATAAGTGGAAAAAAGAGGGCATTACGCCACTCCAATTAAAAGTTTATGTTGATCCTGAAAACATGCGTTTCGGTGTCGATTAGAAAGGAAGATTTTTATGACGCAAAATCGTAAGGACGAACATGTAGCGTTAGCAAAACAATTTTACCCTTCAACCTCTAACCACGAATTTGACAAAATTTCTTTTGTTCATCATTCTCTGCCAGAAATGAATCTTGATGAAGTGGATTTGAGTACTTCAATTGCTGGGTTTCGTCTGGAAAAGCCTTTTTATATCAACGGTATGACTGGCGGCTCACAAAAAACAACACAAATCAATCATGATTTAGCGCTAGTCGCGAAGGAAACTGGCCTTCCAATGGCTTCTGGCTCTGTCAGCGCGGCTTTAAAAGATCCGTCCGTTGAAAATAGCTTCAAAGTCATTCGAAAAGTGAATCCAGAAGGGCTGGTCTTTGCCAATTTAGGTGCGGAGCATTCCCTTGAACATGCGAAAAAAGCAGTGGATCTTTTACAAGCAGACGCTTTACAAATCCATATAAACGTGACACAAGAGCTAACGATGCCCGAAGGTGGCCGTCACTTTAAAGGCTGGTTACTTACTATTGAAAAAATTGTCAAAGAGCTCGGTATTCCAGTTATTGTTAAAGAAGTTGGTTTTGGTATGAGCCAAGAAACGATCCAGCAATTACAGAACATCGGCGTAAAAACCATTGATATTAGTGGTCGAGGCGGAACAAATTTTGCGGCAATTGAAAATGCGCGCAGAAAATCCCACGACTATACTTCTTTACTTAACTGGGGACAAACCACACCTGTTTCATTGCTCGAAGCTACTGCTTATCAATCACAAGTGGAAATTGTCGCTTCCGGTGGTATTCAAGCTCCAATGGATATGATCAAAGCTTTTGCACTTGGCGCAAAAGCGTGTGGTGTCTCGGGTCAATTTCTTCATTTAGTTGTGGAAGAAGGCCCTGAAAAAACCATTGAGGAAGTCAATAAATGGAGTGGCCAGCTTGCGACTTTTATGACCTTGCTTGGTAAAAAAAGGATTGTTGATTTGCTAACAACAGATATCCTGTTAGACCCTTCATTGATTGCTTGGTGTGAAGCTCGAAATATTGAGTGGCGATCTTTTGCTACTCGCCATAAAAATAAAAACCTTGAGAGCTAGTTTACTGCTCTTAAGGTTTTTGTTTTTATTTACTTATTTATGCTGTAATATTTTGCGTAATTTGTGTTGCAGCAAATTCAATATTTTCTGGTTTTGTTGCTAAATTGATTCGAATAAATCCTTTATTCTGTTTACCAAACCACTCACCAAAATCAATGGCTAACCCACATTTTTCTTGAATAAATGATTCGAGATTTTTCGGTTCGACATAGGCATTTAAATCGATCCATGCTAGATAACTGCCTTGTTTTTCACTCATAATAATTAGTGGCGCTTTTTGCGCAAAGGTTTGCTGTAAAATATGAAAATTGTAGTCAATCACATTGGATAGTCCCTCTAACCATTCTGAGCCATATCGGTAACAAGCCTCCGTTGCAATGATTCCCATCAAACTAACTTCTGATTTACAATATTCTTTTGCATATTCGTCATACTGCTTTCTAATTTTTTCATCTGGAATTACAATATGAGAATGCAATAAGCATGCTAAATTAAACGTTTTTGAAGGAGCATTTAGTACAATTAGGTGATCATAATAGTCTTCCATCCGTAAAGCACTATAAAAATCCGTTCCCTTTTGAAGAATATCGCGATGAATTTCATCGGATACAATCATCACATTATGCTTTTTACAGATTTTAAATAAGCGTTCCAATTCCGCTTTCGTCCATACACGGCCCACAGGATTATGCGGTGAACAATGAATAAATAATTTGACTTGATTTTCAATAATCGCTGCTTCAAAGGTATCAAAATCAATACGATAATCACCTTGATCGTTTTTCAACGCGCATCTAACCAATTTACGATCACTGTCACTAACTGCTGAAAAGAAAGGATAATACACAGGTGTCAATACAATAACTGCTTCTTTCGGTTTTGTAAAGGCATGAACCATATTATAAAAAGATTGGACCACTCCCGGAGAAAAACGCACCCACTCTTTTTTCGCTGTAACCATATATTTTTCTTTTTCCCAAGCAAAGTAAGCTTCATAATAGGAATCTGGAACAACTGAATAACCAAATATTCCATGTTGAATTCGTTCAATCATCGCTACTTGAACTTCTTCCGGTACTTTAAAGTCCATATCTGCTACCCATAGGGGAACTAAATCAGCTTTTCCAAATCTTTCTGCCACATTATCCCATTTCAATGAACTGGTTTGTGAGCGATCTACACTATATTTTTTACAAAATGCGTCCACACTTAACAAAATCATCCCTACTTTCCTTCAGATACTTTATTTTATTTTATCATTCTTATACTCTCCAGAAAAGGGTTAAATTTCATCTGCTACTTTATTAACAATTTGTTGAATTTTTTCTAAATCTCGATTAATTTTACACACAGTTAAAAATAAATCTGTTCCTAGCCTAAGAAATTCACCACCCATATAGCTTTCATGTTCCGCGCTACTACAACCCTTCGGTACATACGCACCCTTATTTTGTAAAATTTCCAACTCATTTACCACCAATCCCAAGGAACCGTTAATAAGCAACAGCTCATAGTCAATTTTTCCAATCATTTCGCGGCAATCCATTCCATAACCTCCATCAACTAATATAGTGAACAAAAGACCAACTCGTTAAACGTATTGTACAACTGAATCGTCCAAAAGTCAAACAAATTAAACAAAATTGATATTTCCAGCAAATTA
>JAATGB010000205.1 GCA_015654945.1 Lactobacillales bacterium
ATCCGTGATGTGATTGTCGATTAAGTAAGGGAGAGTGATCGTCGAATATGAAGGCCAAAAAAGAATGGGTAGCAATGGCGCAAGCGGTGATGGATCAAGCGTATGTACCCTATTCTCATTTTCCTGTAGGTGCGTGTTTGGTTACCCAAGAAGGCCAGCTATTTACAGGAGTAAATATTGAAAATGCGTCGTATGGTTTAACGAATTGTGCGGAACGAACCGCTATTTTCAAGGCAGTATCCGAAGGGCAGACTGCTTTTCAACACCTGGTTATCGCTGGAAACACCGAAACACCAATTTCTCCTTGCGGGGCTTGTCGTCAGGTCATGGCAGAGTTTTGTGCGCCCGACATGCAAGTAACACTTGTCAGTAAAGAAGGTCAGGTACGTGAAATGACCGTTCAAGAATTGCTTCCTTATTCTTTTACGGATGGGGATTTACCTAGGGGTTAAACAGTCAAATGACTGATAAAAAACTATAATAATACAGGGGGATTCAAGAGATGAAAAAAACGAAAAAATTTGGGTTAGGTTTAATTGCGGCAGCGGCGGTTTTAAGCTTGGTTGCTTGTGGCGGAAAAAAATCGGAGTCAAAATCATCGAATAAAGATAGTTATTCAGCAGCGTTAGTAACAGATGTCGGCGGTGTCGATGACAAATCGTTTAACCAGTCTGCTTGGGAAGGCCTGCAAAAATGGGGCAAAGCTAACGATAAAGAAAAAGGAACGGGCGGCTTTAATTATTACCAATCGGATTCGGATTCTGAATTTGAACCTAATTTAAATAGTGCAATTGATGATGGATTTAAAACAATCTTTGGTATTGGCTACAAGCTACAACCCGCCATTGAAAGTCTTGCAGACGCAAATCCAGATACTGAGTTTGTCATTGTGGATTCAACCATTAAGGGCAAAGACAACGTTGCCTCTGTAACTTTCCAAGATAACGAAGCAGCATACTTGGCTGGGATTGCAGCAGCTAAGAATACCAAAACAGATAAAGTTGGGTTTGTTGGCGGACAAGAAGGCGAAGTGATTGGTCGCTTTGAAGCTGGTTTTGTTGCCGGCGTAAAATCGGTTGACAGTAAAATTGATATCGATATTCAATACGCAGGTTCGTTTGGCGATGCAGCAAAAGGGAAATCCATTGCTTCTGCCATGTATAAGAGCGGGATTGACATAATCTTCCATGCATCTGGCGATACCGGAAATGGTGTCTTTTCTGAAGCGATTGACGTGATGAATACAAATCCTGAAACGCCTGTTTGGGTAATTGGTGTCGATCGTGACCAAGAAGCAGAAGGAAAATATGATGGCGGAAACGTAACCTTGACTTCTACTTTAAAAGGTGTGGGCGCAGCAGTTGAAGATATTGCGACGAAAGCACAAAAAGATAAATTCCCTGGTGGTAAAACAATCGTGTATGGTTTGAAAGATGGCGGTGTTGATTTAACGGATGGTCAATTAAATGATGAAACGAAAAAAGCAGTGGATGCAGCGAAAGAAAAAATTATTTCTGGCGATGTAAAAGTACCAGAATCACCCGCTAAAAAATAAATATTAATGAACCGGAATAGTTAGGAAGTGGACCAATTGAGTGAATCACCCTATGTGATTGAAATGAAAAATATTACCAAAGCTTTTGGCTCTTTCAAAGCAAATGATAATATTAACTTGCAAGTAAAAAAAGGTGAAATCCATGCGTTGCTTGGTGAAAATGGTGCGGGAAAATCCACACTAATGAACATTCTTTCAGGATTATTGGAACCGACCTCTGGAAACATCCAGATTCATGGAGTGGATCAAAATATTACGAGTCCAACTGTGGCAAATAAACTTGGAATTGGCATGGTACACCAGCATTTTATGCTAGTGGATAATTTTACGGTTGCAGAAAATATTATATTAGGCAGTGAACCAACAAAAGGTGTAAAAATTGATAAGAAGAAAGCTTATGAAGAGATTCTAGCTGTTTCGGACAAGTACGGTTTTAAAATTAATCCTAAAGAATTAGTCAGTGATATTTCTGTTGGGATGCAGCAACGAGTAGAAATTGTCAAAACCTTGTATCGTGGGGCCGAAATTCTGATATTTGATGAACCAACGGCAGTCCTAACGCCGCAAGAAATTGAGGAGCTAATGGGCATTATGCATGGGTTAGTTAAAGAAGGAAAATCGATTGTGATTATTACCCATAAGCTTGATGAGATTAAAGCAGTCGCCGACCGATGTACGGTTATTCGGAGAGGGAAAAGTATTGATACGGTGAATGTTGCAGAGGTAACTTCACAAGAACTGGCAGATTTAATGGTGGGTCGTTCGGTGTCTTTCAAGACACCGAAAGGACCGGCGCATCCTGGAAAGCCGGTTTTAAAAATTGAAAATCTTGTGGTCAAAGATAACCGTAACCTAGAGGCAGTCGATGATTTGAGCTTGGAAGTCAGAGCAGGTGAAATCCTTGGAATTGCTGGGATTGACGGTAATGGTCAAAGTGAGTTGGTTCAAGCGATTACAGGAATGCGTAAAGTGGAAAGTGGTACGATTGAAATCAATGGAAAACAGATGACCAATGCACGACCAAGACAAATTACTGAAAATAGTACCGGTCATGTACCAGAGGATCGGCATAAATACGGCTTGGTTTTACCCATGACGTTGGCTGAAAATTTAGCCATTCAGACATACTATCAATCACCACTAAGTAAAAATGGTTTGCTAAACTATGGGAAAATCAATCAACATGCGCGTGCATTAATCGAAGAATTTGACGTGCGGACAACGGACGAATTGGTTTCTGCAAAATCTTTGTCTGGCGGAAATCAGCAGAAAGCGATTATTGCCCGTGAAATTGATCGCGATCCTGATCTACTCGTCGTGGCACAGCC
>JAATGB010000031.1 GCA_015654945.1 Lactobacillales bacterium
CATTTTAGAAGAGCGCGGAGAAGCTAGGCGAACACATGGTGGCTTAATTTCAGTTGACTATGATCATCATGTCCCTACCTATACCTCACGCTGGGCTCATTTTACAAAAGAAAAAGAACGAATTGCGAACGCTGCCTTGCACTACATTCAGCCCAAAGATGTCTATTTCTTCGATGTCTCAACAATTTTACTAAAAATGGCCCAAAATTTAGATCAAGAAGTAACCGTCTTTACTCATTCACTCGATAATGCTTATGTGCTCAATGCTTCAAAAAATGTCACCGTTAATTTATTTGGCGGCACATTAGGCAAAGAAAATCGTTTTTTCTATGGCTGGAATACCTTAGAACAGATCAGTCAGATGATGTTTGATACCGCATTTATTGCGGCCTCGGGAATTGATGAAAGAGGTATTTATCTCGTCGATCAAGCGGATGCTGCGGTTATTCAAATGGTGATTAAAAATTCGCGGAAAGTTATCTTAGTCGCGGAAAGCAAGAAATGGGTAAATACTTCTCATTACTGGGCCGGACCTTTAAGCGCGGTGGATGTTTTCATTACTGACTTCGAATTAACCGAAGAACAAAAGAACTATTTTGAACCGGCTACGCTCATTCAAACTGTTTAGAAAGGAACTTCATTCTATGACCATTCAACTTATTTTCTCTGATTTAGATGGCACTCTACTTGATCCCAAAGGAGACTTGTCACAAGAAAACAGCCAAACAATCAAAAAAACGATTGCTTCAGGTGTTGATTTTACTGTCGCATCCGCGCGCTCACCAGAAGAAATGCTTTTTATTATTAAAGAGCTTGCGATTAACTGTCCGCTGATTGCATACAATGGTGGCTTGCTCTTTACCTACCAAAACGAAAAATTTGTGCCCATCGAAAGCCACACAGTTCCTTTAGAAGAAGTCGCTTTTATTGCAGAGGAAATAACCAAAAAAGAGCCCACGTTAGATATCAGCTGGTATTCAAAAGAAAAATGGTACGCTCAAACGAGGGGCATTTATTTGCACCAGCAGCAAAAAATAACTGGACTAACACCTATTTTATGCAATTTATCTGATTTTCTTAAATCTAAAAAGGAGATTCACAAAATGATGCTGATCGGAGAACAAGCGAAAATTGCCGCGATGGAGCATTATTTAAATGATTTTACTCATTTAACTGCCGCTATCCATACATCTGATCCGCAATATTTAGAGATCACCAGCCAATTTGCAACTAAAGATGCTGCACTGAAAAGAATTGCTGCTTACCAAAAAATACCACTAAAAAATGTGTTAGCAATTGGAGATGGCAAGAATGATCTCGCGATGTTACATTGCGCTGGGCACAGTGTAGCGATGGGAAACGCACAACCCGAAATCAAAAAAGCGACTGACTATGTCACCCTAACAAACAAAGAAAATGGCGTGAGCCATATTTTGAAACAATTGCTCTTCCCTCCACTTCAATCCCAATAGCAAACTTTCTCAACACAAAAATGGCGTGAGAGCAAGGTCGGTTATACCTTGTTTCCATGCCATTTTCATTAAAAAGGAATTTGAAAAAGAAAAAAAGTTTGGGTTACCTAGTATCTTACGACCAGAAGCTTAAATTAACCATAAAAATTAGTCAATAAATGTTAAAAAACGCTGATCCCAAATAGTTGCATGATGCTGTCGAATTTGTTCTGCTGTCAGTTCTCCATTATCCGTAGTGGTATGCAGCCCTTTTTTCATAAATAAGGAATAGCCTAAGCCATGAGCATAACGAATCGTCGTATCCACACAATACTCTGTTTGGGCACCGCAAAGTTCGATTTTTTGGACGTGGTAGCTTTTTAGAATATCGATTAATTCTGTTTGATAAAAAGAATTTGCATGGGTTTTGCCCATATAGATATCCGTTGATCGCGCATCAATTTCCGGTAAAAGTTCCCAGTGAAGTGAATCTTTGACGAGTCCTTCCCCTTCATGCTGTATAAAGAGAATCGGTTTATCATTTTTACGGTAATAAGCAATTCGTTCGTTGACACCTTGGATGACCTGTTCGAGATCTGCTAAGCTGTTACCAGCAGAAGCCACTCCCTTTTGCAAGTCAATCACCAGTAAGATATCGGCAATCATGTTCTCCACTTCTTTCTACTTTTTTTATGCTCGAAATTGAGCAGCATATAGTTTTTCATACGCACCTTGCAGTGCCATCAATTCTTCATGAGTTCCTTCTTCCGCAATGCCGTTTTCATTCACCACCACAATTCGTGTCGCATGTTTGATCGTCGCCAAGCGATGGGCAATGATTAACGTTGTTCTCCCTGCTGACAAAGCATTTAGCGATTCTTGTATCACTTGTTCTGTTTCTGTATCTAAGGCCGAAGTCGCTTCATCTAAAATCAAAATCGGCGGATTCTTCAAGAACATCCGCGCAATTGCGACCCGCTGTTTTTGCCCCCCAGATAATTTAACGCCACGCTCCCCAATAACCGTATCCAAACCGTCTGCCATCAAATCGACTACTTTTTCCAAATGCGCCATGCGGACAGCCGCTAAAATTTCAGCTTCCGTTGCATCCAGTTTGCCATAAGCAATATTTTCTCGAATGGTACCTGGAAATAGAAAAACATCTTGTTGAACGACACCAATATGACTGCGCAAAGACGCTAAAGTTAACTCTTGAATATTTTGACCATCAATCGAAATTTCACCAGCTGTAATTTCATAAAAGCGCGGCAATAAATTACATAAAGTGGTCTTACCTGCGCCACTTGGTCCGACAAACGCAACCGTTTCACCATGAGCAATGTTCAAAGAAATATCGTGTAATACTTGCCGACCATCTGCATAAGCAAAAGAGACCTGCTCGTACGCAATATTTCCTTGCACATTTTGAAGCGCATGTGCATCTGGACGATCGACAATCGAAGCTTTCCGATCCAATTCTTCTGTCAAACGAGTGAACCCGGCAATTCCCTTAGGATAGCTTTCAATCATCGTATTCACCTTTTCAATTGGGCGAATAAAGACATTTGAGAGTAAAATAAAGCCGACAAACTGTCCTTCGGTAATCTGATTTTGAATCGTAAAATACGCACCAAAAATCAAGGCAAATAAGTTAATCAAGCGCATAAACAAATAATTGTAGGCAGAGCTAACCGCCATCACACGGTAAAAAACAATTTTTGATTGGCGATATAGCTGATTTAATCCCCTGAAGCGTTTCTTTTCAAAATCCTCATTCGCAAAAGATTGTACGACGCGAATCCCACTAACCGATGCATCAATCCCAGCATTAAATTCACCTAAATTCCGGTAAATATCTGTATTGACGCGTGTCATTTTCTTGTTGAAAAACGCTAAAGCAATCGCAATAAACGGTACCATAATCAACGTGGACCATGCCAACACCGCATGAATCCGCATCATTAACAAAAACGATCCAAGCAAGGTCATAATCGTGATAAAGACATCTTCTGGTCCGTGATGTGCGACTTCTGAAATCTCAAACAAATCGGTCGTCAAACGACTTATCAGCTTACCTGTCTTTTGATTATCGTAATATTCAAAAGGTTGGGTTTGCAAATGTTCGTATAATTCTTGGCGCATATCCGTCTCAATATTGACCCCTAATTTATGCCCATAATACACAACGACATACTGCAAAATTGTATTTAAAATATAAAAGAAGAACAGCGCAACCGCGGCTAACATCACCAACCGCCAATTATTTTGCGGCATAATCTTGTCAATCACTTCATTCACAATCACCGGAAACGCTAATTCTAATAGTCCCGAAATAATGGCACAACCAAAATCCAATAAAAAAAGCCGTCGATACGGTTTATAATAACTAAAAAAACGTGCTAACACTTTTTCTCCCCCTTACTACTTCCTTTCATTATACGGAAAAAAAGCAAGCAGATCAATGAATTCAATTGGACAATTTCCGATAAACCAATTCCTTTTATTTCCGCAAAGCTTCGTAATAACTTGCCTTCTTCTAAAAACAAGTATCTTGCGTTCGAATTCCAGCCTTATCCTCACACCGAATCAGCTTCGGCGCAAGAGAAAGTTGGAAATTTTTACCTAGATTGATTTCTATACAAAGCTTTCAAATAACTTTCAATATAGGGTTGATCCTCTACAACCTTAGGAATAACAAAAAAATGAGAGCCTATTTCCATATTTTTCTTGGTTGTATAATCAATTCAAAATGTTTCTCCCATTCTTCCTCTTTCAACACTGCCTTAAAGCGAACCAAGTTCCTCATAATTAGTGGACACCGTTCAATTTTCATGGTCTTCCTCCTTTGCCCTATCATCCAAATAATCTTCTGGAAACCTTCTTCTTAAATAATAAATCATATAAAACTGTGGTGTGACAGCTGATGCAAGAA
>JAATGB010000061.1 GCA_015654945.1 Lactobacillales bacterium
AACTATCGTTCCAAAATTGCCGATGCTGTGACAAAAGGCTTAAATGATTATTTTAGTGAAAAATGAGTTAAAGCAGCGTAATCCTAAAAAGATCACGCTGCTTTTAGTAAATTCACCATTTTAAACGATCTTTTTACGAATTTTTTTACTAAGAAAAATCCCTATTAATACTTTTTAAATAGAATCAGGGCTCCAGTTTCCAGAAGTAGAAAAAGCAGCACCGTCAGTAGTAGCTTTAATTCTGATATTCACACCATACCCACGATCTTCATAAGCATAATTCGCAACATATACTCCCTTATCTATCGTACCTATTTTATAATACCATGTTTTAGAAAGACCTTTATAGTTACTGTCTACCACTGAAGCGGAAAAAGATACTTTTTTACTTCTTTTCTTCATTTGAATATAGGCAGATGTTGCATTGTATTTAGGTCTAGCATTCGTATACTGTGTACGATTAAAAAAAGAAAAAGAAAAATTAAACTTCGTGTCTGCGTGATTACTTTTAGCATTTGCTAGTACAGGTTGAATCATAAAGCATAAGGTTAAAATAAAGATACTTTTCACAATGATTTTTTTCATTTTCAAACTCCTCCTTTTATAAACAAAAAAAAGGATTTTTTCTTAGTATTTATATTTTACCACTTTTTTAAAAGGGTTTCAAAAAAATCTAAATTAAGGTATACTATATCATATAAAGGAGGTTTTTTATGTTTAAAGCTATTTTACATAGATTTATTACCACTAAAAAAACGCTTTTCATGTGCCTTGTAGGTATATTGATCGGAATTGGTCCAGTGCTATCCAACAACTTTTATATTTTTCATCCAGTAAATTATTACCTTGGTTACCCTATTAGTGCATTTTCTGTAAACTTTTTATTAATTCCTAGTATCTTTTTGATTATTTATCGGACTTTATTTCCTTTAATCGTAACCATCTCATTTGCTGATATCTATGCGGAAGATGTGTCTACAGGCTATGGACGAACCCTTTTGAGTAAGGTATCTCTAAAAAAATATCTGCGTTCCTATCTATTCGCTAGTTTCGTATCGGGTGGAATTATTGCAATCCTACCATTAATAACAAATTTCATTGCTTTATTGTTAACAGTTCCACTGGTTTCTTTAAATCCCTATTATAGTATGCCTGTCTTAAACGAGCAGTCTTTTTTGGTAACGCTCTATTTTTCACATCCGTTTATTTATTTTGGCGTTAAATTTATCTTAATTTTCTTTTTTGCTGGTCTTTTGTCATCCTTAGCTACCGCTTTCTCTTTTCTCTATCCAAATAAATATTTGACTATTATTTTGCCCATGTTTCTTATTAGTTTTTTGGATATGGTCATTCAAATCTTTGCACCTTCCGATGATACTCTACTCCGGCAATTTATCGGTGTTCAATCAATGAATTGTTTCCCGCTTATTTTTGCTACGCTGACTATTATATTCATTGGATTTTGCTATTTTATCAGGAGTAAGCACTATGAAATGGAAAAATGAACTCCGCTATTTTGCTTATATTTTTAAAAAATTTAAATACTGGTTCGCTCTTTCTTTCATTTTAGAAATAAGCATCTTATTCTTATTGACACTCTATTCCGCACAATCAATAGAATCAGAAGCTCATCCAACCGTTCTCTCCTTGCTGTTTTCAAATTTTTCGCTATTAGACGGCTCTTTAAATGGACTTGCTTTTTTATTTAGTTCTTTGCTTCCTTTTTTATTTTTCTTTTTTTCATTACTTAGATTAATCAAACAGCAACTTTTTATTTTACTGATGAAGCAACGAAGAAGAATCGCTTTGATTACACATAGCGTACTTATAATCTGTAGTATTTTTTTTTCATTACTTGTGCTGTCAGGAAGCCTTTTAAGCGCTCATATAATTCTTACTGGTCTTGATCAAAAGCCGATTCCCCGAGAATTTATAACCTATTTTCTGCTATTTTTATTGAAATTTTGTACATTTTTATTCTGTGGACAATTGTCCTATCTGCTCACTTTTTTTATTCGGCGTAATGAATTCATTTTTGCCTTTCTTGCGCTATTATTTTTAGTTATTCTTTACGTGTTTCCAAGACTTTCATCTTGTTTGTTCTTATTAGAAAAGGAAGTAGCTATTCCAAATATTTTATTGAAAAAAATAGCGTTTTTATTTTCAATCTGTCTCCTATTAATAGCAAGTAATCTCTTTTTAAATCAAAAAAACCTGTCCATTTTGGAGGAGTAAGATGCAAAAAAAACTTATTTATCGGCAACTCTTTCTTTTTTTCAAACAAATGGCAGTACCTATTTTCTGGTTAGTAGTTCTTCTTACTTTTTTCACGTTGCTAACATCGCTACAAGAAAAAGAAACTGCATCTTTGACCAGTTCCGTTTTCTCATTTTTCCAAGATTCTGGCTATATACATTCACTAACAGAATATAAATTGCCTTACTATTGGTTGCTTATTCATGTATGTTCACTTTTTTTTATTGACTATCCTATTTTTTTAGATAGTCAAAAAAATTATTACACACTCCTTTTACAAGTGAAAAACAGAAAAACATATACTTTTTCTTTGCTGTGTACCATTATTTTGTGTAGCTTGATATTCCTATTTCTTTTTATTTTGATTTTTTTATCAAGCATTTATATCGTTGCCTCCACACATAAATTATTCACTTTTGACGACAACACAGTCCTGATTTCCCAGTACTTGCTGTTGCTTTATTTTTCTATTTTATTGATTAACATGCTCTGCTTCATACTATCAAGGATCCTTTCTTTTCAAATCAGCATTTTTCTTTCTGTTTTAACGCTTATTATTTCTACCCTTCGAAATGAGCGCTGGTTGATCGGCAGTCAATCTTTACTCATGAAGCAACATTTTATAACAGAACGAGGGCTCACTCTTAGTAGTCACTTTTTAATCACCTGCATCTACTTCTCAGTAATGACTTTTTTGCTTTTTCTATGCATGGACAAAAAAAATTTTGGTTAGGAGACAGTTGCATTATGGAAAAAAACTATTTAATCATTCGGAATGTTACTAAAAAAATTCAGAATGAAGTTTTACTTAAAGAAATAAATTTATCTTTGAAAAAACACCATATTTACGGAATTAAAGGGAGCAATGGTTCTGGTAAAACCCTTCTCTTCAAAATTATTTGCGGCTTTACGAAACCATCCTCTGGTAGTGTAGTAGTTAACGGTCAAACAATTGGTGAACATATTTCTTTTCCTAGTCAAACAGGGATTTTGATTGAACATCCTGGATTTTTGCCAGATTTAACCGGATTTGAAAATCTAAAAAGCATCGCCTTCTTGATGAATCAAGTATCCGATGAAGTGATTCAAAAGAGTTTAATGGCTGTTGGGCTAGATCCAAATTTAAAGAAAAAGTTCAAAAAATATTCTTTAGGGATGAAACAGCGTTTAGGAATTGCCCAAGCTTTTTTAGGCAATCCCGAGCTTATTCTTTTAGACGAACCCACTAACGCCCTTGATGAAGAAGGAGTCAAAATGTTACGAGACACTGTCCTTAAAGCAAAAGAACGAGGAGCATTAGTGTTATTAACTAGCCATCATCAATCCGATCTTACGTACCTTTGTGACAAACAATTTGTTCTAAGTGAAGGTAGATTAATAGAAAGTGAGCCAATTAATGACTAAGCACAAAAATAATTCAAAAAAAAAGATGCTTTTTTTTGTCAGTTTTCTGTTGCTATTTTTATTTTCTTTTCGCTTTTATACTGTGAATAAAAATGTACCTAAGAAATTTCACATTATGCACATAAAAAAAGGAAAAAGTGCCCGATTAGAAAATGTAGAAATTCGGATTTTAGAAAAAAACCTAGGTCAAATCAAACATATAGATGGTGGAAATAAAGATGATCAATATGACTATCTCCCTATTTCTATCATTTTGGAAGTGAAAAACAAGAGTAATCACTCGCAGAATCTTGCGCCATTAAAAGAACTAGCTTTAGCCAGCGATTTTTATCAAACCCAAACACAAGATCTCGATTTCCCTGCATTCACCTTAGCAAAAAAAGAAAAAATAACTTTGACATTGAATTATACAATTGATAGCACGTACTACAATAAACACAATTTAAATCTGGTAGTAACTCCTTCGATTTTGCAGTCACTGAACCATCAAAAAGTGCTGAAAGTATGGCACCAAAAGAAAATTTTAGGTATCACTCTTGAATTGTAACCAACGCTGTTATTCGGTAACAAAAATAAATAAGCCTGCTGGTCAACCGAGGATCTTCTATCCAAAGATTGATTAACAGGCTTATTCAAACTCTCTTTATCGAATTATTTGCTTATTGAAACGCGCCTACTACTTCGGCGCTCTTTTTTTGAGAAAATAGCTGAACATCCCACCGACCAGCAGCATACTCCCAATCAAGATTTCATATCCTCGTTCTTTTTCACCTGTTTGTGGCAGATTTCCTTTATCACCAGAAGAGGCAGCAGCACCCGATGTTGCACTAGTTGCAGTATTATCTGGTACGGCTGAATTCGGTATACTTGTTGTGCTGCTTGACGAAAAACTACTTGAATCAGGTATCGGTGTTTCGTTTTTCTTATACACATATGTAATTGTTTGTGTATCCTGTGTAAATATGCCGGTGCCATTATTTGGCATTTTTGCTTTATCCAATGTATATCCTTTAATCACAAGCTGATATTCGGGTGTTGTGACATCATAGGAATCACCCACAAAACCGCTAAAAACTTGTGCTTCATGTATTGTGTTACCTTCTTGGTCGACATAGTGAACGTAATTATTTTCAGCTTGAACTCGTTCGTAAGGAAGTATCAGATAGCCCGAAAAACTGTAGTCTGAAATCGTATCACTGGTGTTTGTCCACTGAGAAATCAGGGTGCCTTCTGCTTGAAGGTTTGTCCAAAGAATCGTATTTCCCGTTACAGTACCAGACTCCGCTATGGACTCATCTTCGTACGGTGTTAATGGTTGCACCGTTCCAGAAAGATTTTTTATGCCACTCTCTTGCTTAAATTGAATACCGGCTATCTTTTCTTTTTCAAGTGTCACGCGTTGCTCACGTGCGTCAACTTTTTCGAGATTAGACAAGCTAGTAAGTGGCTGAAGGTCGGATAAATAATTACCGTACACCGTTAACAATTTTAATGCCGTCAATGCGCTTAGTGGTTGAATATCACTAATTTCAGTACCGTCGAGATACAGATCTGTAATACTTGATAGTGTAGCCAATGTAGTCAACGGTTGATTCCCTAGCGGATTGTAACTTAATTCCACAAAATTGAGCGCTGGTTTATTTGTCAACGGTTGTACATCGGTAATTTGATTGTTCCATAGATACACCGTTTTAAGCTGTGACAAGGGTGCTAAAAAAGAAATGTCCGTAATGCTACTGCCACGTGCGCCAAATTCTTCTAAATTCGCTAATTTTTCAATCGGTGCATAGCTGGTAATTGGATTTTTATCGATGTGCAAACTCTTCAATGCTGTCAAGTTTTCTAATGGCGTTAAATCACTTACTTGAGAATCCATAAGGTATAGCGTATTTAGCTTGGTTAACTGACTTAAAGGTGTTATATCTGAAATTTGACTTTTAGGGATATAAAACAACGTGATGTTTGTCGCAAATTCCAAGCCTTTTAATGATGCAATATTTTGTGATTCTTCCGTTGTTAACTTAATAAAAGTGACATTCATCATGGATTCTTGGGTAATCTCCGCAGGATCTGAAAGACCTAATTGAGCTGCGATAACTTTTTGTAATTGTTTATCGGGCATCCATGAATCAATTTCTTCTGCCGCAAGAGCTTGCTGCTGCGACTTGCTTGATCCTGTTTTAGACGAATTCGTTGAAGTGGTCGTAACGG
>JAATGB010000044.1 GCA_015654945.1 Lactobacillales bacterium
CTTGATCGACATATTTCACGGTCACATCTTGGGCTTTTACCGGATCCTTCGTGTAGGTATACGTTACTGTTTGTGCCGTATCACTTAACGCACCGGTCGCATTTTCTGGTAGTTTACTTTCATCTAAGGTATAACCTTTAACAGCTAATTTATAGGCATCTGTCGTGGCATCATACTCATCGCCGACATTGCCGCCAATCGTTTGAGGTTCATGGATTTCATTTCCCTCTTGATCGACATATTTCACGGTCACATCTGCCGCAGCTTGAATGACGGGCTGCCAGACATATGTGTCATTTCTCGGAGTAAGATCAAAATTGGTCATAAATTCTTCACTCGTCCAAATGTCTGTCCCTTTAGGGTTTGAAATAGTTCCGGTGCCAACATTTTGCCACTTTCCGGTATATTTATCCGTTACTATTATATCTGGCAGCAACGGTGAAGTATAATTCGTAAAATTATTATTATTAAATACAAAATTCGTACTCAATTTTACCGCTTTAAGAGAGGTTGCATTTAAAAAGAAGCGCGCTGTTGCAAAATAGCTGCCAGATAAATTTTGCATGTTAAATCCAGACAGATCTAAATAAGTCAGAGAGCTGTCCTCTAAAAATACGCCTTGCGCTGCTACTGTTGCTGGTAGGACCCAATTAGATAAATCAAGCGTCTTTAACTTGCTCATAGTGGAAAATGCATACGTGATGGATGTCATATTGCGCGTGTTCCAAGTGGAAACGTCTAAATACTCCATATTAACACAGCCGTTAAAAAGAGAAAAAATATCCGTCACATTTGTGGTATCCCAACTTGTTAGATCTAAAGTCGTTAGCTTCGAACAGCCGCCAAATACTCGCTGCATCGAAGTCGTTTGCGAGGTGTCTAAATAGGCTATATTTTCGATTTCAGTCAGATTTGTAAAGTACTCAAATGTTCGATCAAATATTGTGGGAGCCGTAACCGGTCCTTCAAAAATAATTTTGGTGACTTCTCCATTATAAGAATTCCAAGGACTTATGTATGCACCACTTTGATTTTTAGGAGTATCTGCAAGCGTTCCTGACCCAATGTGCAAGATACCTTCTGAATCAATAAACCATTCGCTGGTGCCATTTATTCCAGAAGCAATGTTTGTTTTGGCTGAGGCAAGGGAAACTACGGTCTTTTTTTTCAGGGAAAAACGTGTTTTTTCAGACGTTTTTTGTACATTTGTATTTGGCTCACT
The DNA here is from genome assembly GCA_015654945.1 of Lactobacillales bacterium. Classification (GTDB taxonomy): domain Bacteria; phylum Bacillota; class Bacilli; order Lactobacillales; family Vagococcaceae; genus JAATGB01. The sequence goes on from JAATGB010000044.1 coordinate 1,223, forward strand.
ATAAGCGAAAGTCGTAGTAGGTTGTAAGATAATAAACGAAATCATTAGTAACATACCTAAATTTAGGATTTTCATAAAATTCCTCCCATATCTTCCATTCAATTCCATACATTTATTATACATCTATATTTATAAAGATCAATACCTTCCGTTCATTATGCTATAGTTTAAAAAACGTCTTTTCGAACTGAATTCACTAAAAAATATACGTTCATCCTTATTTTCTATTTTTCTTTGAATACCCATCTCTTTTGTTGTCGATTTGCCACCATTTATACATTTTCCGATCCTCTGGGCTTTGCCATTTTTTTCCGATTGTCTTGCGCAAGGGATAATCTAGCTTAATCGGAGGCACACTATCTAAATTCTTATGTTCTTGATCATTTTGATTGCCGTAGTTATAGGATTCTCCGTTCATTATTTGTCGTTCAAATTCTCGTTGTTCTTGAGCTGTTGGGTATTTTTGATCATAATAAGTACCATCCGTAATGATTTTACCTTTATCATCTTTCTCCAGTACATTCCATTGACTAACAAAATTTCCCTTTGAATCCAAAATAAATTCCGAATGAAAATCTGGCGTTACGCGCTTCCGATTCTCATCTCCCGGTAAATATTCTGCTGTTTTGAGATGTTTATTATGCAGGCGCCCCTTTTCAGCAATCATCTTTAAGCCGTTTAGTCCTTTGGAAGAGCTGTCCTTTGCATATCTATATAATGCTTCTTCGTCTGTCATCCCAGCTGCTTTATAGTGTTTTCGTACAAAATTCAAGTTATTTTGGTCAATATACATGCGGAATTGATGTACTCTTGGATCTGTGAGTTGCTGTCCTTTATTAGCGCGCTGAACCGTTTCTGCCCACAATGTTAAAAATTTTCCATGGGGCGGCATATTGGGATCAAGTTTCAGATTGCCGCTTAGTTGCAAGGTACCTTTTTCGATTACTGCACCTACTTGCTTTAAAACAAGTGCGATTTTTTTTTGATCCTCGTAGCCACAAGCAGTGTATAAAGCTGCATAGAGCTTAGAGCCAACAAGCTGTGTTTGTGCATAGAGGTTCAGTAAGATCGTATATACTTTGTCAGGAGCGGCTCTTTTTATTGTAGCGTCCACTATATCTCGATAGGCTTGAAGTGCTTTTTGATCCCAACCATCCGTGAAATAGAGTTCTTCCTCTTGCCTTTTTAGAACTGAAAGATAATCTTTAGGTTCTTTTCCTGCCATCTGATTCACCTCTTACTTCCCGATTTTTTTACGTATACACTCAAGCCTTCCTCATGTTGATTATATAATAGCCGACAAATGAACACCAGAAGCAAGTAAAAAATAGCCAAATGTCCTTTTGCTGACACTCAGCTAGTCGCATGAAAGTAAATTTTTATTATTCATATAGTTTATCGTCAGCTCATGAATAAGCCAACTTTTTCCTAATTTGTAAAAGTTGCTGCGTAAAATGGAGCCAATCGACTGCCCGTGGGGGAACTAGCCAAATGATTTGTGTAAGTTCTTTTGAACCATCAAGTGGTCTGTCCGTTAAAAGTAAATCTGTTTCTTTGGTTATCGCTTGCTGATAATGAATATTTAAATCACTTATTTTTTGAATGTTTTTCTTGATTAAACAATTGTATCTTGCGCCTAAAGAAAAATCAATACACACATATATCGGCGGAAGTAAGCGATGCAAAGGCACCGTCTCAATTAAAATCAAAAGGTAATTATAAAAAAGAAATTCCTTTGATTGCCAGATTCGTTCATGTTGTCTGCGTTTTTCGATATATTGTTTGCAAAATTGGACATATTCAGGATAGGTTTCATAAAAATAAGTAATATCACTATTTTTCGCTGCAATTGTTTTTTCAAATTGAAAATGAATCAGTTGAAAGTGCAAAACGCCAATTTTTTGCTGGTAATTTTGCTCATATGCATGGGCAATCGGAAACACTTCTTTGAGTGTATTACTAAATGAGTGATTCAAAGCCTTGACTTCAACGGTTTCAAACGAAGACGCACATAAATGAGGCGCTAAAAGCTCTTCTCCCACCAAGTAAAGTAATAAGCGTTGGCTTTCCACATGTAAGATCAATTCCTCTTGAATTTTCTTTCTCGAACGTAACCAGCTGCTGATATTCCGGTAACTTTCCGTAATCGGGCTATCTTTCTCTGCTTGTAATCGCTCTGCTTCATCGACTAGAAAATTTTTTTGTTTGATCCGCAGAAATGTTGCGGCCAAAAAATGTCTCAATTTGTTTTCACTGCTAGTAGATATAGGCGCCGTGATCGTCGTTGCCATCAAGTGAGCTATAAATGCGGAGACCTCTTGCTGGATCTGCTCTGGATAAATAATCATTTGACTACCGTAGATTTTGGTTAAGTAAAAGCTCATTAGACCTCGAATATTTTTTTCTTTTCCGACCAAAGAAAATTTCTTACTAATTATTACATGAAATAGTTTTAAGGCCTTTCGCAACTCTTTTAGTCGACGATAAATAACGGGATAGCTAATAAAATTTCGTACTGCGTAATCATTAACTGATTCAAAATTTTCAAAAAATATCTCCAATAACAACGAAAACTCAATTGAGTTTCGACTAAGAATTTCCGTTAAAAGATTCGAAGTTGCTTGTCCAGTTTCAATCAGAGTTACTTGATTTCCTTCTATTCCTAATTTAAATTTTTCTGTCAATTGGTAAGTAATAAAATCGTTATTTAGTTCACTAATTGCTTTATCCAAAAGAAATTGGGAGAAACCTAATTCTTCGATTACCGTCTCAATATTCTCTGTTAAAAACGGTTTTTCTTCTAAATAGCGAAATAGTTTAATTTTTCGTTGATCAGATTTATCTAAAAATAGTTGCAACATCTCTAGTATCACCGCCTTTTCCTGTTGCTTTTTCCCCATAAAGAACCGTTCCCGAAAACAGATAGCTTAGTGCAATCAGTTGACTAGTTGGCGCTCCTTCTGTACCACTCCCAGCTGGCTTTGGTAATAAGCTAGCGACATTTAATTGCTCTTGTTGTTGAAAAAAAGCATCCGTTAGCAAGATCCGTTGGGATGGATGAAAGGTAGTTATCGGGGAAAATGGATCTTTTGCTGCTTCAGAATGCTTTTCTATTGGTACAATAGGACTTTCAATTTGATTTTTTTGCTGCTCTGCTGTCTTTGCCGATTCTTGCTGGTCAACTGCCAATTTTTCACTTGACGATTCTGAATCAATTGACTCGCTCGTTTCTATGGTTACTTTTGTCGGTTTCTCTTTTGAACGTGTGGGGGTAATGGCTTCTGTAGGGTTTAGTGGATTATAAATGGATTGCTCTGCCTCAACATCCCGCGCCGGTTCCAAACAAAGCCCGACCAGTAGGAGTGAGCTATAAAATAAAAAAGCATGTTTTTTCATTTTTCACGCTCCCGATTTTACTGCGTTTTTTTGTAGGAAATATAACTACTATTGACTAATTTTTCCGCTTAATTATTGCTTTTTTATAATGAAATAGTCTGACTGGTTCAAACACACAACCAATCAGACCGCTTTTTGGATAAAGTAAATTTAGAGGCTGGGGAGATCATGCTAACGAATCAGTTTAGTGCGCTTCTAATTTTTTATTCTTTTTTCTCTTAAAAAGCAATAAGACAAGGAATACTATAAGGAGCAATGCTAAGATGCCGATTAGAAGATAGATCCATAAATGGTTTTCTTCGATTGAAACATCTTTTTCATTCAGATTTTTAGCAACTTTCCGCTTAATCGTAAAGTCTTTTTTGAAAACCCATTTGTAGGTGTAAGATTCTTCTTTGCCTTCTGAATTTTTAACTGTGTATGTACCATTTTCGCTTTTTCCACCATAGGCGACGAGGTTTAATTGGTAATCACCAGCAGCTAATTTTTCGCCTTCTAGCGAAATCGGGTAATCAAAATGCGAATTGGGGGCCATTTGCAAACCTTCGGAAGCCGCTTCATACAAGACTTTCTTTTGCCCTTTTTTTGTAATTTGACTTGTTACTTTCAATTGGTTTAAGTAGCTTGCTTTGGGATTTTGCAAGGCCACATTGATCACGTTGCGCGCATTTACTTGCCCAGCAGCCACATTGGTTACTTTTAAGTTTGGTGTGACTGTTGTTTGGTTTTGTCGCATTAACAGTGCCACAACGTAGGAATACTCGTTTGTAATCGCAAGACCTTTTTCATCTTCGCTTGAGGATGTCGTCTGATCTGCGGTTGTTTTTTCTTTAAATGTGATTCCACCGGCAAGTACTCCGTCAAATTTTGCTTTCGGCATTTTGAGCTTGATTGCCACATTTATTTGGGCATTTTTGGGAATCTTAATTTCTTTTTCCACTGCTACATACTCTTCCAAATTGTATTTCAGGCTTTTGTCTGCTTTAATTTTATTATCACCATATTCTACAACTCCATTTAGGTTGGTTGTTGCACTGTTAATAACTGCTTCAACTGTCAAATCTTTGTCCGTGTCATTGCGTAATTGAACTTCAATCGTTTGTTCTGCTCCCGCAGCCATTTTTAAGTCAAAATATGTTTTTTCTTTGTCAATTTGATTTTCTGGAATCACCGGACTCACTGCAAAATTAAATTCTGCTGCCATAGCCTTCCCGTTAGTAAAAAATAAGAATGCCATTAAAATAATAAAACCGATTCGTTTGCTCATCGTTATATGATCTCCTCCTCTATTGATAAGAAGGATAGTAAAGTCTATCCTTCCTTTAATTAGTCTTCGCTTATCTCTGCATTTTCAGGCGCATCCGTTAAAACCCATGTAAATGTTGTTGTGTAGGAATCTGCATATTTTGTGGTTGAACCAGGTACCTCTAATGAAATACTCTTCTTCGCTGATTCAACACTATTGCCCCAATCCATTAAGTACGTTCCTGCTCCTTGACCAGATTCAGCACTCATGACCAATGATTCGGTTCCATCTGGATTTAGGCTGAAAGAAGTCACACCTGTTGGTTTAGCAGAATCCGAAGCACTCACGATATTTCCGTTACTCATCGTAATTTGGGCACCGGTTAAGTTTTTTTTACTTGCGGTCTTAAATTGACCATTTTGTTTTACTTTAAGAATCCAGCCTGTTTCTGTTCCACGATTGTCTGAAACTTGTACAAAATTTGGCCCTTCGTTTTCTTCATCTGCGCTATTTGTATATTTTTGTGATTCTGCATAGTAGGTTTCTGTTTTTGACGTGATTTTTTGTTCTCCAAATACTAAACTTGACGCAAAATCAATCGACAAAGGACCATTTGTTCCTGGTGTCGGAACACCATCAGGATTTGTTGGATCAATTGGTGTTACTTGATTTTCTGGATCTAATGGATTCACTGGGTCAGTTGGGTCGGTATTTGGAATATAATTGATCACACCATTTGACAGGTATTCACCTCCGTCATTATTCTCTGCTGCATGTGCGGCTGGTGAAATGGCTAGCAGACTTCCTAATAAAATGGTTGAAAATAATACGATATTTTTCTTATTCACACTTGTTTCCTCCTTTTAGTTGCTTGGTACATCTGATAGTGACCAAGTAAGCGTTGTTGCATATTTGACAGCATCCTTTGGTGTTTTACCTGGAATCGTCAATGATACTTCTTTATTAATAGTTGCTGTAACATCTTTGTCATTTTCATCTTTTTCAGTGACAGTTTCGACTTTTGAGCCCCACGCATTTACCCATGTTCCAGCTCCTGCATTTGCTTTTGCAGCAAAAACGACTGACTCTGTTCCAGCTGGATCCAAAACAATTTCGGTTGTAGCGGTTGGTGCAGTAACACCTTGTGCATTTGATTTGACTACGGGACTAACCAATTTAATTTCAGCACCAGTTAAAGTGGAATTTAGTGTATTCGCATTTTTAAGTTGTCCATTTTGCTTCACTTTTAATGTCCAACCGCCATTTGTTCCACGATTATCTGAAATCTGTACATAGTTTGGTGTTACCAACGTTGAAGTTGTTTCTTCCTCATTTTCACTTGTGTAGGTTTGTGCACGTGCATAATAGGTTTGTGTTTTGTTAGAGATCTTATTCACACCAAAATCAAAGCTTGAAACATAATCAATAGACAAAGGGCCTTTTGTTCCTTCACTTGGCCCATCTGGATCAGTTGGATCAATCGGTTTAACTGGGTTATCTGGATCTGGATCCAAAGGGTTGACTGGGTCTGCTGGATCTGTGCTAGGCATAAAATTAACAATTCCGTTCGTATCGTAAGAGACACTCTCTGCTGCAGCTGTCCCGGTATAGGCTCCTGAAATTCCCAGTAGTAAGGTAGCGATGACTAATTTTTTCATTTTTTCCCTCCGTAGTTATCTTTCGTTTTACACTTCATCTGGATTTGAATCAGCATTCGAATTCGTGTCATTCTCTGTATTTTCAGGAACTGATTTTAAATTCCAAGTTAGCGTAGTTTGATATTCTTTTGCTAACTTAACCGATTTACCAGGTACAGATAACCTAACCGAGGTTGCTCCTTCAGCTGAATCTGCTCCAAAACGGTAAATCCAGGTTCCCATTCCTTTGCCCTTTTCGGCCGTCATTAAAGTAGCTTCTGTTCCCGGAGTTAAAGTATTATTGCTAACAAGTGTTGGTTTGTAGGCATCGTCCATGATGGATGCAGAAGTTCCGTTAGCTAGTGTCAGTACAGCTCCTTCTAATTCTTCATCATCTGCTGTCTTGAATTGACCGTTTTGCGTAACGGCTAATGTCCAGCCTTCTTGTGTGCCACGTTTATCGGTTACTTGGACATAGTTTGGCGCGCTTGTACCGTCTTTAAAAGTTTGCAGTTGCGCATAATAATTTTTTGTTACGGTTGTAATTTTTTGAGGTCCAAATTGGAAACTAGATGCGAAGTCAATCGATAACGGACCGGATGTTCCTTCATTGGGACCATCTGGATTCGTTGGATCAACTGGCTCAACTGGATTGGTTGGATCTAGCGGGTTAACCGGATCTGTAGGATCAGTATCTGGTTCAAAAGTAATGACGCCATTTGATTCAAATTCAGCGGATTCATCCGCTGCAAGTGCCGTGTTTGTACCTAAAATTATGCTAAACAACATGATCCCAGCTGTTAAAAATAGTGTTTTTTTCATGATTAATTTTCCTCTTCCTTTGTATATATAGTAGTGTACTTCCAAAAATAATGATTCCTACTGCTTGCGTTTTAACGTGATGATTATCCCCTGTTGCAGGGAGAATCTGTTCTTTTGATTGATTTACTTGAACACTCTCAGATTCTTTTTTTTCTGATGCAGATTCTGACTCCTTTTCTTCTTCTGGGTATTCATACGTTCCATAAAAAGAGGTGCCACCATTGCTTTTATAAGAAGCAGCTTCTTCAGCAAAAGCCAAAGAGGACAAGTTCATCGTGAGGAAGACTAGTATTCCGCCGTACAACAATTTTTTCATTTTATCCCCCCTTTCACTAAGAGTTTATCTCAGCCATGTTACGAATTATCTGGCGCTGATACGAGTGACCATGAGAGTGTTCCTTCATACGAACCCGCTTTTTGTTTTTCGACTGGAATCGTCAATTTTAATCCCTTATTATTTGTTTGTCCCCATTCTTGATTCACATTGTATTCACCATTTTGATTCATTTTTTTGGTTTCGACAATCACTGCAGCGGACCCAATGATTTGTTGCGTTGTTCCATTGAGAAAAGATAAGCTGCCCGTTAATTGATGCGTTCCAGAAGTCAGGGGTTGTTTTTCAGAAACGGTTAACTGCCAGGTATCTCGTTCAGAACCTCGTGTATCTTTGACAACTAGGTTTCCACTAATCGTTGGCCAATATTCCTGTTCAGTCGTTCCAATTTTTTGACTACCGAAATCAATCTTATTGGGAACTTCTTTTAATTCTAAGGTTCCAGCAATGGAGACATTTACGGTTTTCGTCACAATACTATCCCCTTTTTGATAGCTATATTGCGTGGAAACATTTTTCAATAGTTCGGATTCTTGTACATTTTTGATCTGATCAAAAGTTGCTGTATTTAATGTCGGAGCTACAGACTCACTGCCATCCGCAAAAATGACTTGCGCTGCTGTCAAAAGATTTAAGGCAGCTTGGTTCGCTAATCCATTCGCTTCGGCTAACTTTAACCGGGTATCTTTTGCGTATACTGCAAAGGATCGATCACTCGAAATTGTCGCACCATTTTGAACCACAATCAGATTGACTTGTTTTTCTTTCTGATTCGAAGTCGAGGTTCCTACAGCGTAATTCAGCACATGCTTACGTGAAATTTGGTTATTTTCCAAAGGCTGTTGGATTGCATTCACCACATCCGCTGTCAACGAATCTGTAAAGAATGGACGACCTTTGGCTTCCATCAGGTCCAATATGGCTGTTTTATTGGCCAACGTAGCTGCTTCTTGTTCCGAAACTATGATATTTTTTGCTGTTAACTCTGCTTGATTTGAATAGCTGATTTTAATTTGATAGCTGTATTGTCCATCTGGCGACTGCCAATCGACAGTTTCAGAATCTGCTTGCTCAGATAAAGTAGTTGTCGGAGACCCAACTTGTGAGCTAACAATCTCTCCTCCATAGAGCCACGAACCGGTTTTTTCTGTCTCTGGCTCAAAGCTAAGTGTTGGCGTAATACCATTGATATAGGGAACAACCAAGCGCCCTTTTTGAACTTTTGTACCCGCAACTTCTGTGCCCCACGCTTTAATTGTTAGAGGGGAGTTCTCTGCCAATACAGCGGAGACATCATGGAAAATACTGCCTTTTCCTTCCGCAATTCCGGGATTTTCAATTTCATATTCAATAATTGAGCCTGGAATCGCAATGCCATAGCCGCTCGTTCCTTTGGTGACATCATTGTCGCCAATAAAGGTTTTTCCAGTCGTTTCTTCAATTCCTTTAAAATTAATAGGTGTAATTTTCGCTGCATTTGCAATCGTTGGATTAATCGTTAAAACTTGATAGCCCTTCAGGTCACCAAAATTCGTACCCGTACTCGAAATTAGTCTGTTTTCATCAGTTGATAATTTTACCCAAGTTAACTGATTATCTTCATCCTCTGAAAGTTCAATGTCGGAAATATTAACAATTCCAGTTCCTGGATATGAATATAACTTTGATGAATCTTTCACTGTCAGTTTTCCCGCAGAGATAAATCCGGTTGTTGAATTAACGCCGATAGATCCCCCATCAGATAATGTAATATCGCCAAACTGATTATAGATTGAACTATGATTAGCTGCTGTCGCGTTAAAACCATTCTTAATATTTCCAGTACTTGCCATCAGTGTCACGCCATTCGTAACATGTAAAGAAGTAAAATTCACTATGCCAATCCCATTCACGTTAATTGGATCAACCTGAAACTTGTTCGTATCATCTAAGTCAGTTCCAATATTCATCACCGATTTATTTGTACTATTGGCAACAATTGTGTTTGTTATATTATCATTCGCACTACCACCTGATAAACCATTAATCGAAAGTGCACCTTGTAGATTGATCGTCACATCACGCAAAATTTTATTACTACTAATATTTGAATACTGCGTGGCATAAAGATAGCCAATTGAAGAATCCGTTGCTTGCACATCGATCGTAATTTTCCCGATTTTACTATTTGTATTAGAAGTACCGCCATCACCATAGATAGTTGCTCCATTTAACGAATCAACGCCTGATTTCGTATATATTTGCAAATTAATTTCATCGGTTGCACTCGTTCCCAATGTTGTATTGCTGCCATAGGGTCGACCGCCCGTGATCGAAGTCCCACTAGGAAGCTTGAATTCACCTGCATAATTACGAAAATCGAGGATCAGCTCTGCACTTCCCAGTAGAGAGCCATTATTCGTAATCCCACCTGAAAACCCACTGGATCCTGTTCGCGGTGTGCCTGAAAAATCTCCACCATAAACATGTACATGTGAATTCCCTGTGACCGTATGATCCGAACTAGAACCATAAGAAGCGCCCATCGAGGCATTAATTACCCCATCATAGACAGTAACGTTGGCATCCCCAACAATTTTTTTATCATCCCAACCGCCACCTGATAAGAACCAATCGACTTGACCATTGTTAACAGTTGCTGTCGCATCTCCATAGATTCTTCCCCCTTGATAGCCTGCCCCTTCAAGGGTATCGACAATTCCAGAGTGTAGCGTATTATTTGTATTCCCTTCGACAACACCAGAAAACATGCCCCCATAAGTTCTTCTTGCGACTGCATTGCTGATAACGGTGTTGGTATTACCTTTAATATAGATTGTCCACGTATCTCTCCCTGTAACAATTCCACCCGCAGCGATATCAAAGTCTTGTGCATTTGCGATGGCATTATTGCTAGTCGAATAATCGACATTGGTCGGTCGCGTTCCTTTGTAAACCAAACCAGTTCCACCTGCTTTTCCTGCGTTATCAGGATCATAGGTTCCAACTTCAATGGAAACATTGCCTTCGATGTACCCACCAATTCCAGCTGCAGTTGTCCGCCATAAATCACCATTGCCAAAAGAACCACTGATCAAATGAGAAGTAATATTTCCGTAGATCTTAAACGTCGCCGCACTTTCAGCTAAGCTTGCTCTTTCTTCCACAGAATAAGCATCATAGGTCGTTTCATTAGAGGCACCGATACCTGCTTTTGTCAACCGGCTCACGTTGTCTCCACCACCGCCGTCAAAATTTCGAATGCCACCTAACGCACTGGTCGTTCCCGCTGTCACATAATTTTCGATATTCCCTTTGATCGTTCCTTGATAGCGATTTGCGCCAATTACGCTTGGGCCGCTAGAAGTAAATTTGCTCGTATCAAAGTTTGTATATAGTACAGTATTTCCTGCCGATGAGATATCGCCATACGCAGAACCACCAACAAAAGGATTCGTGCCACTCCAGCGTGCTGCGCCTGAAAAATTATTTTGAACCTTACCTGTGATATCGCCATAATTCACACCGCCGTAATAAAGTGCTAAAGTCATATTCGCCGTAGTTGTATTCAATGAAAATTTATTTGTGATGTTTCCTGTCACATTTGCGGTTTGTGTCGCGCTGCTTCCATATCCACCACCGTAAAAAGCGGTCAGCGTTCCTGCAATATTGTAAATAGAATTACTGATATTTCCATTAATGGTTCCGACATTAGCTCCTCCTACCAAGTTGCCAATATTTCCAGTTGTATTGTTAATAACGAGTGCCACATTGCCAGTTAACGTTCCCCCACCGCTATTTCCACCATAAAAATTCCAAGTTCCCACACCTGTTGAATTCACTTGAATTGTCGGATTGCCTGAAAGATCTCCCGAATCTGTACCACCATATATGTTATGGATCGTTGTTCCATACGAACCACCAGCCAAATTCAAATCATGACCATTCATATAGAAATTGGTTCCTGAATAACGAATATTTCGTAAGGTCACATTGGTTCCAAAAAAGGTATTCGTATTAAAGGACACTGTTTTTGCATTTGTAGATGCTGATGTACTCTCTTCAAGAGGATCATTGAAATCGCCGGTAATAACTAGTTGACCTACTTTTCCTGAAAGAGACGTGAAGCCAATATTGCTTGCGGAAATCACCCCAGAAATTTCCTTTGCAGTCGTCGCTGCACTTAAGGTAAGGTTTGTTCCTATATAAAGAGCATAATCAGAGCCAGCACCATTTTGGTACAAGTCGTATAACGCTGCCTTAACACCCGTTTCCGAAGCTGCATATTCTTGGTAAGCTTGGCTTGAGTCAATAGGACTAGGTACGACAATTACTTTGGTTTTATCTGCTGTGCTAATTGTGTCTTTAATGGATTCACTTGCAAAAGAACGCGTAGATCTTCTGATACTCTTGATTGACAGAGTTGGATCTTCTGATGACATTACTGTTGTTTCTGTGGTGGCTTTACTTATTGTGTTTTCAGCTGTTTGGCTTGTTGTCTCTGCCTTTTCAGTTTTCTGATTTGTCGTTGAGCTATTTGTCTGGCTTTCCGCCGTTGTGGTTGATTCTTCGCTTGTCGCTGCTCGTACTTGAAACGAAGTTGTAAGTGGCGTGAAAATCAGTGATAGTGCAAAAACCATCGTAACTATTTTTTTCATATTTCCCCTCCAATACCTCCATATAAATTACTTTGTACAACTAAATTTGCTGCGTATAGCATAATCAACTGATCTATTTATTCTAATCAGTTTGACAAAAGTAATTTTTAAGATTTTTTCTTTATTTTTGAATTTTTGTTAAAAATTGTTGTCTCTGCTTATTTATCAGCTCTTTTTTCTACGGTATTTATTAACTGTCCTAATAATAGAGTATTTTTGAAATAAAAAAGTTGTTTTGCATGCGCTTTCACTCTTTTTGATGTTGTTTTTTCGAAGCAAATCGTACAAAAACTCTTCGTTCATATGTTAAAATACAATTAATTGATCGTGGACTTGATAGGGAGGAATAAAAATTGTTTGATCTTCATATCTATATAGTAGAAGATGATTTTATCTATCGGGAAAAATTAGCTGCTGTGTTGCGTGACCAGATCCAACCCAAACTTCGTTTTACGCACTTCATTATCACACAAGTTGAAAAACCTCTGACTTTTTATAACGAATTACCCCAAAAGAAAATCGCAGATTCAGATGTCTTTTTACTTGATATTGACTTAAAGATTTTTCATGATGGGATTGACTTTGGTACTTTGATTCGTGAACAAAATCGTGTCAGTCCTATTTTTTTTATCACTTCTTCGAAAAGTAAAAGTATTGAAGTAATTAATAGCGGGATCCAACCAACAAATTATTTGGTAAAAAGTTTAGATACTGCCTTATTAATTGAGCGACTTATCCATTTTTTCACTACCTTTGAACAAGAGCATATCGAAGAAACCAAACTAAAAGACCAAAATATTCTTTTTCAAGCAGGCACGAAAAAATTATTGCTTAATCTAAAAGAGATTATGTATATTTCTTCTATCCCCAGCATGCGCAATTCAGTCATCCTTAAAACGGCTACGGAAGAAATGATTGTGGATGGAACACTTAATAAAATAAAACAGACTTTACCGTCACCACCATTTTACTTAGGCTTAAAGTCTTACATTTTTAATTTGCATTCGATCCAAACTCTCCAACGTTCTGAAAGTAGGATCACCTTTCGTGATGGAGAAGAATTGTTTGTCGGCAAAGCAATTATTGATAAATTGGTCAAAATTTTATAAAGAGTAGGAGCGATTACGATGACACTTGCGGAATTAACTGCACTTTTTGCTTTAAATTTTCTGACATTGATTTGGGGAATAAATTACAAACGTATTTTGCGCTTTCGCTCCAGCCTTATTTGTAGCTTCTTTCTCTTACTAATTTTTTTAGTTGGCTCTTTTACCCAAAATAATCACATTTTTTATTTATTTCTTTTCTTTTTCTTTTTTAAATTTGGACTAACTTTTTTTGAATTACGTAATCTATTGCTTCCAATTCTGATTTTTCTTTTCGAATATATCTTATTTATTACTCTCTGGGTTTTTACATACGACATTCCGATGTGGTTGGGATCAAAACAGCCCACCATTTTTTTCCTGATCCCTGTTCAATTTATTGGGCTTCTTTTTCTGATTCAATTAACAACATTTTTTGATCAAAAATACCAAATCTGGGCTTCAATCCAGCACCTTCGAAAAAAATACACCTTCGCCTCCCTTTTGTTACTCTTTCTGTACATCTGCTTATTTGTGGCACGCACAGTTGCAGACAATGAACAACAGATTGAAAATTATTTATATCTTTCTATTATTATGATTAGTTTGACTTGTCTGGTCTTTCTTTTCGTTTTTCATGTGAATAAAAATTATAAACAATCAATGTATATTCAAAGTTTTTCAGACTATGTTTCCACAGAAAAGAAACAAATGGTATTGGCTAGCGAATTTAGACATGATTACAAAACACTGCTCATTGGCTTAAATACTTGTATTCAAGAAAAAAATTACGAATTAGCAGAAAAATTAATGGCCGATATTATCCAGAATTCAGAAATTTTTTTAGCTGATAATGTCTATGCGGATATTTTGAAAATTTGGAATACTGCAGTTCAAGGAATTTTGTTGCAATTTGTCAAACGATGTAAAGAAAAAGGCATTGTTTTAACAATCGATATTATGCAACAACCAAATGAGATCACCATGGGACTTGTTGATTTTTTAAGATGTATATCTGTCATCTTAAATAATGCACTCGAAGCCAGCGAACAATCCGCAGAAAAAGAGATTTTTCTTTCTTTAAAGGGAGAAGGTCATCAATTAGAAGTTATTGTACAAAATTCATACGCCGGTACACTTTCCTTGAAAGATGTATTAAACAAACACTATAGCACCAAAGCGGGCCATAGTGGGCAAGGCTTATTTATCTTGAATAAACTGACAAAAAGCTACGTAAACGTTACGTATTCCGTCACAAAAAATGATACTTTCTTCACTGTTGAATTGAGGCTTGACTAAAAACACACAAGATTCCAAGAAGAAAATCTTCTTGAAATCTTGTGTGTTTTTTATTTAGCTTTATTTTGTTTAATTGAATTCACTTTTACCGACTAGTTTAACGGCTAAAACGTATTCAGCCTCCAACTCGATTAATGGATGCTCCACCTTTTGCACGAGTAATTCTACTAATAGCTCTGAAATTTCTTGAATGGGTTGTTCAATCGTAACTAATTCGGGATGATACGCGCGGATAAACGATGAACCATCATAACCTGTTACTAATGGTGGCGTAGTTAATTTTTTCGTTAAGTCACACACAATCAGTGCCGTTAGGTCATCCGTACAAATAATTGCATCAAATGTATCCATATTAATTGCCTTTTTGGCTAACTCCTTTTTTACAATGGGTGCTCGTTCAAAGGGCAAAGCCGCAGTAGTAAAAGAAATTCTCTTTTCTTTTAAAACTTGGGTGATTCCCTTAATCCGATCATTGCCTGGTGAAAGATCTTCTTTGCTACCAGAAAGAATCAGCACATTTTTTTTATGACGCTTCACAATTTCCAAAGCAATCATCTTCCCTCCTGCATAATTATCTCCTCTTACAGTTGGGATTTTACTGGATATCTTGCGATCAAAGCTGATGATCGGTAAGGCCGTTTCTTTATACTCTTCTAGAACTTTTGAATGGGAACTGCTAATAATACCTTCTACACGATTTGCTTCCAGTAAACTCAAATAGTTTTTTTCTTTTTGAATTTGATTATTGCTCGTACATAACAATGTCTGAAAATGGCGTTTATACAGCTCTTTTTCGATACATTCAAACAGCTCAGAATACAGCGGATTTTCCAAGGAAGGAACAATAATACCAATCGTTGCTGTGCTTTTTCCTTGCAAAGTTCGTGCCGCTATATTGGGCTTGTAATTCAACTCGATCATCGCTGCTTTGACTTTTTGATTGGTTTGATCACTGATATACCCTTTGCTATTTATAACACGCGATACAGTTGCGACGGAAACACCTGCTTTTGCCGCAACATCTTTAATTGTGATTGACATAGATTCGACTCCTATGGATAAGTATTTTTCCGCTTCTGTCGGTAAAGCTGTCGATGAATGAAAAATCATTTGGTCGTTTTCCTTGTTTTCGCTGCAACTATTCAAGCGATAATGAAGCTTATTTTTTATTACATATTATCGAGATGCTTTTTTCCTTATTAAAATTGAAAACACTTTATGTAAACGCTTGACATAAAAAAAAGTCAAGTATATAATGAATTCGAAAGTTGATGATTTCATGACTCAACTTATTATACAATAAAACTAAAAAAATATAAAACTTTGCTATTCTTTTTTTTGGCGAAACATGTAAACGATTAACATATTGCTTTTTCGTGTTACCGTCGCAATTTCTAGAAGATTATCTACGTTTGTATTATTGAACTATATGTGCACTTGCACTATGCGCTAGATTTAGCCGTTAGAAAATTCTTTAGGTCTTTACTGTAAACGTTTTTCTTATTCTGAGATTATTTCGAGTGCATTCCTTTCTCAATAATTATATTTTTTTAGTATTTTCTTTATAATGGAGGCGATGGAAACGAGTGGTTGTTGCAAGGTTATAAACTGTACACAAATTTAATTTACGCGAAAGTAAGGAGCGAGTAAGATGGAAAAATTTACAGATAAACTACAAGCTATGTTAATGCCCATTGCCCAAAAAGTCGATCGAAATAGGTACTTAACTGCGATTAAAGAAGGCTTTTTAGCCGTTATGCCGTTATTAATTTTAGGCTCTGTTTTTCTACTATTTGCGAATATTCCGATTACCGGATATTCTACATTTATGAAATCATTTTTAGGTTCTGATTGGTCCAATTATTTTTTAATTCCCTTCCAAAGCACAATGGATATTATGACATTATTTGTCGTAATTGGCATGGCAAAATCACTTTCTAACTACTACCATGTGGATGATATTGGCGGAATTACACTTTCATTAGTTTCATTTTTAATTTTAACGCCAAATCTACTTGATTCTAAAAGTAATACAGGGATTCCTAAAGCAAATTTAGGTGCAGCAGGCTTATTCTTAGGTATGCTAGCAACTATTTTAGCAATTGAAATCTATCGTACGATCCTCAAAAAAGGTTGGACGATTAAATTACCAGATGCAGTACCAGAAAATGTTTCGCGATCATTTTCAGCCTTAATTCCGGGGTTATTCGTCGTTTTCACATTTACTGTCATTCGTATTTTGTTTATGTTAACTCATTTTGGTTCAGCACAAGCCTTTATCTATACTGTTTTGCAAACGCCTTTGTTAGCGCTCGGCAGTACTTTACCGGCACAATTAGTTGCGCAATTTATTGAAAGTGTCTTATGGTCTTTAGGTATTCATGGGGGCAACGTTGTCGGTTCCGTAATGGATCCAATTCGGATGACTTTAATGGCACAAAATGCCCATGCCTACTCATTAGGAGAAGCTTTGCCAAACATTATTCAATATCAATTTGGTGCAAACTTTATTTCTCTTGGCGGATCCGGTACAGCCATCGGGTTGGCTATTGCAGGTTTCTTCTTTACTAAATCAAAACAATACAAAGCATTAGGTAAGCTCGCTTTTATTCCAAGCTTGTTTAATATCAGCGAACCCCTCGTTTTTGGCTTTCCAATTGTTTTAAATCCGATTTTAATTATTCCGTTTATTTTAACCCCGCTCATCATGACTGTCCTAACCTATGTTGTCATGGTTTTACATCTTGTTCCAGCAGCAAGCGGAGTGAATATTCCTTGGACGACACCGCCAATTATTTCTGGTTTCTTACTTTCTGGCTGGCGTGGTTCAGTGTGGCAAATAATCGAAATTGCCTTAAGTACGCTTATGTATGCCCCCTTCTTAAAAATCTTAGACAACAAAGCACTTAAGCAAGAGCAAAGTGAATTACTATAAGAAAAAAATAAAAAAGGAGCTGTTTCGATGAATGCGTCATTACCTGCCGATTTTCCTCGTGATTTTTTATGGGGCGGTGCGACTGCTGCGAATCAATATGAAGGCGCTTTTGATGAGGATGGCAAAGGACTATCAACAGCGGATATGGTTCGCTGGTTACCAAAAGAAGAACGTCTGAAAAAGGAATATCCTTTTGAAGTTTCACGTGCGGAAATTCAAGCAATTTTAAAAAATAATATACAAGGCTCCTTCCCCAAAAGAAGGGGAACTGATTTTTACCATCATTACAAAGAAGATATTGCACTCATGGCAGAGATGGGGTTTAAAGCATTCCGTTTATCGATTAATTGGGCACGTATTTATCCAAATGGAGATGACCAAGAACCTAACGAAAAAGGACTGGCATTTTATGATCAGGTTTTTGATGAATGCTTGAAATATGGAATTGAACCAGTTGTTACTCTTTCTCATTACGAAACCCCTTTAAACTTAACTTTAAAATACAATGGGTGGGCAAATCGCAAAACGATCGATTTCTTTTTACGTTATGTAAAAACGGTTTTTACACGTTATCGGGACAAGGTTAACTATTGGCTCACCTTTAATGAGGTGAATGGAATTGTTATTACTCCCTATACTGGTGGCGGCGTTCTGGTTGATTCCCCACAAAATCGGCTAAAAATTGGTTATCAAGCAGCTCATCATCAATTTGTCGCTAGTGCTTTAACCAAAAAGCTTGCGTTAGAGATCAACCCCAAATTTAACATCGGCTGTATGATCGCACGTATGGTCGTGTATCCGGAAACAAACAACCCAAAAGATATTTTAGAAGCACAAAAACAAAATGAATTTAATTTATTTTTTTCTGATGTGCAAGTGCGTGGAGAATACCCTACTTATATGAATCGCTTCTTTGCAGAGAACGGAATTATCCTCCAGATGTCAGCTGACGATCAACAAATACTAAAAAAGTACACGGTTGATTTTATTTCGATTAGCTATTACATGAGCTATACCGTAAGTGCTGAAAAAAATGAAACAACTGTTAGCGGAAATTTAAAAGGCTCCTTAAGAAACCCCTATTTACAGACTTCCGAATGGGGCTGGGAAATTGACCCACTTGGACTACGATGGGGTTTGAAAGACTTATATCAACGTTATAATTTGCCGATTTTTATCGTTGAAAATGGCTTAGGTGCTTTCGATCAACTAGAAAAAGATGATAAGATTCATGATCCATATCGGGTTGATTATCTGCGTGCCCATATTTTACAAATGAAAGAAGCAATTGCCGATGGTGTAGAATTAATGGGCTTTACCAGCTGGGGTTGCATTGATTTAATCAGTATGTCTACTTCAGAAATGTCAAAACGCTATGGCTTTGTCTATGTGGATCTGGACGATCATGGACAAGGTAGTCTCAAACGTTATAGAAAGGACTCCTTCTATTGGTATAAAAAAGTCATTGCGACAAACGGTGCGAACTTAGACTAATTAACGGAGAAGTGAACAAAATGATAAAAAACGAAGCGATGCTAATCACTTATGCTGATAGCATTGGCAATGATTTACATGACTTGCACACTGTGCTTGATCGTCAATTAAAAGGAGTGATTGGTGGCGTCCATATTTTGCCTTTCTTTCCTTCTTCTGGCGACCGTGGATTTGCGCCCATGGATTATCAACAAGTGGATCCTCGTTTTGGCGATTGGAAAGAGATCGAACAAATTAGCAAAGATTATTATCTTATGGTTGATTTCATGGTTAATCATCTTTCAAGGAAATCTGCTTATTTTCAAGATTTTTTAAAGAATAAAGAAAAATCTTTGTACAAAAACATGTTTATTCGCTATAAAAATTTTTGGCCAAATGGGGAGCCAACCGCTACTGATATCGACTTGATCTATAAGCGGAAACCTCGTGCTCCCTATACCGATGTGACATTTCAAGATGGAACCAAAGAAAAAATTTGGTGTACGTTTGATGAAGAACAAATTGATTTAGATGTTACTTCGGAAATAACGCGTCGTTTTATTCAGGAACAACTACAATTTTTAGCGCATAAAGGCGCGGCAATTATTCGCTTGGATGCCTTTGCTTACGCAAATAAAAAACGTGGCACTTCTGATTTCTTTGTGGAACCAGATGTCTGGAATTTGTTAGCCTATTGTGCACAAGCAGTTGAAAAAGAAAAGGTTCTTGTTCTGCCCGAGATTCATGAACACTATTCCATTCAAGAAAAAATTGCTGAAAAGGACTACTACGTCTACGATTTTGCCTTGCCAATGTTGGTATTACATGCCTTATACAGCGGACGTGTAGATCGTTTGCTGCATTGGATGAAAATTTGTCCCCGCAAACAATTCACGACTCTGGATACCCATGACGGAATTGGCGTAGTCGATGTCAAAGATTTATTAACCGAAGAAGAAATCAAATTAACGCAAGAATCTCTTTATCAATATGGTGCGAATGTAAAAAAAATCTATAGTTCTGAAAGCTATAATAATTTGGACATCTATCAAATTAATTGTACTTTCTATAGCGCATTAAGTAACAATGATTCAGCCTATCTCTTGGCACGCGCCTTGCAAATTTTCGCCCCTGGTATTCCTCAAATTTATTACGTTGGACTATTTGCAGGAGAAAATGACATTGCTTTGCTTGAAGAAACAAAAGAAGGACGGAATATTAATCGCCACTATTATACCCTGACTGAAATCGAAAAAACGGTGAAACGTCCTGTGGTCCAACAACTATTTAAATTGCTAAAATTTCGGAATAGCTCTGTTGCTTTTGACGGCTCTTTTTCAAGTAAAGCACTTGCTGCAAATCAATTGCAAATCACCTGGACTTCTCAAGAAACAAGCGCGATACTCGAAGCTGATTTAGCGAAAAAAACGTTTACGATTAAAGAATTTTATCTGGATGAACAACGATTTGAATTTGTATCTCCTTAAAAAAAACGCGTAAAAGCAATGTGTACTTCATTGCCTGCACGCGTTTTTTTCAACAATTATTTTGGTGCAACAATCGTCCATTCATCGATCGTTTTACCACTATTATCTTTCAACTCTAACCAGCTATTTGTGCCACCAAAATATAAAAACAAGCCGACTTCGTTCACACTTTTTAAAAGCAAATCTTCTGTCGTAACAAAATTTTTTATTTTTTCTTGATAGTCTGCACGCAATTTTTCACCCATTTTGACTGAAAAGCCAATCGAACCATCTTTATTTAATGGTGGGGTCGCTAACAAGTTCGCACCCGCTTTTAAAAGCATTTGATTTCTTTTTTGCCAAATCACAGTCCCTTTACTGCCTCTGCTATCAATTGAAAATTCAATTTGGCTCACTTCTTTACTCCATTTATGTGCTGCTTTTGCAGGCTTTTTCGCCACTTGCTTTTCAGCTTGTTCATAAAGTGAATAGCCAAATTTTTCCAGAACAATCAATATTTCTTGTTGAAAATGACTCACACTTTTTATCTGATTCAACGGAATTGCCACTTCATTTGTGGCGAGATGAGCCAGATTGAGCCCATTTGCTCTCGCATCTTCAAGAAGTAATTGTTCCAAGTAGTCAACTTCAATTTCCCACGGTGGCGTAATCAAAATCATTTGCGTACCATCGGCTAACAGCTCATGCCCTTTTTCACTTATCTTGCCAATCTCAATTAGCTTTTTCTCTTTCAAACCCAAATAGACAGCTGGACGATCTGCATCATATTTTAGTTGCGTCGTGTCACTGATTATAATGGTGCCTTGGTTGTTTTGAAACTGAATGGTTGTAGCTAGTTCTGTCAATTGTACAGTCAGTTCAATTTTCATCCTTTATTCCTCCAAAAAATGGCAAATTTACTGCTTTCAATTTACCATTAATTTTGCCTGCTGTCATTGATTTTATTCGAATCTTACCAGATTGATTAACGCTTATTTTATAGTATACTTACATTGGAGGTGCCAATATGAAAATTTTAGTTATTTATGCTTACCCCAATACAGACAGCTATAATTACGCAATTTTTCAAACCCTTACCCAGAATTTCCAAGCCCATCATGACATTCAAGTCCTTGATCTTTATCAAGAAAAATTTAATCCAGTTCTTTATTTTGACCAAACCCAAAAGCGGCGTGATCTCCAATTCCAACAAGAAACAGCTCGTTATCGTAACCAGTTGCTTTGGGCTGAGCATTTGATTTTTATTTTTCCAATCTGGTGGGGTGGCATGCCTGCGATTTTAAAAGGATATATTGACCGTGTTTTTTCGAAAGGATTTGCTTACGATTATAAGGGAGTAATTCCAGTAGGTCATTTGCAAAATAAAACTGCCTGGATTATCACAACCCATGATACACCGACTCTCTATGTTCGATTTTTCCAACAAGACTATGGTAAAGTTTTAAAAAGACAAGTTTTGAAGATGTGCGGCATTCGCCCTGTCAAACACTATTCAATGCCTTTTCTACGCAACAAGAATGCACAACAACGTCAAAAATTTTTACATTTCATTCAAGAAAAAGCCCAAAATTTATAATCTTATAGAGCAACAGCAAAGAAAAACACATTTTTGATTACTCAATTGGCATTTAGATATTTATAGACTGTTCCAATTGAAACATTGCATTCTTCCGCTATTTTTCGATAGCTTTGTTTCTTTGTATTTCGTAGATAAAAAATTTTTTCTTTAGTAGCTTGTTCGATCGGTGGGCGCCCTTTTACTTCGATTTTTTTTAAAGAAGAGATCGTGTGCTCACTAATCACTTTGCTTTCCGATTCAGCTAGCATATTCACAATATCGACAAAAGTTACTGATTCTGAATGGAGCGAGTTGAACTTTTTTTCAAGTACAATAATTCCAGCACCTCGTTTGGCAATCGTTTGAATAATTGCTTGAACTTTTTTGATTCTCATCCCTAAATCTTTCCATGAACATAAAACCAGACACTCTTGTTTTTGCAAATCATTAACGGCTTTCCATAATTCTTCAGAGTTTTTTTCATTGCTTTCAATTCGAATATCCTCACATCCGTAATTTGTTATCGCATGAATTTGTTGAACTACATCTTTTTTGTCTGAATTTTTTCTTATATAACCGATCTTCATCGTTCGACTCCTCTCTCGTTGCTTTTTTAATAAAAATAGCTGTTAAAACAAGTTTTTATGCTTGATTTAACAGCTATTTATCGTGGCAAATCGGTAGCGGTTGTTTGGTTATAGGTTTAAAATAGTCCGCCTATTTTTCAAACTTTGTTTTCCGATTAAAATAGAGATAGCCGGTCGCACTCATTATAATGACGAGTAGTCCGAGCAGTATGATCTCGTAAGTTCCTGTTTGCTCTCCTGTACGAGGCAACTGATTTTTCGAAGGCTTCTCTTTTGGCGGCGTTGTTTGGTTTTCACTTGGTGGTGTTACTGCTGGTTTTTCTGAATGAATAATCTCTCCATTAGCACCAAAGTGTAAATCTGCTTGATTCGGGATGCCTCCGTCTATGATATAAGGTGCCAACTCTGCTTGAGTTGTGCTTGCTTTAATTTTTGTCTGAATGGTCATGGTGTATGTTTTTCCAGCAAGATACGTGTAGCTGTCGTTCTGTTTATTCAATGTAAAAGTGACTTGGTTGTTTTTAATCGTCACCGTTCCATTTGCTGTCACATCTGTACCCTTTTCATCTACCACTTTCACCGCTTTGATCTCTAAAAGATCATTGATTTTATCGGTAATAGCTGCTTGTTTCCAGCCAGCTGTGGTATTGCCAAAGGCCACGTTAACATGCCAATTAAACGTATCATCCCGATTCGTTAAATCTAAATGCTGCTTGCCTTCGATATCTTTGGTAATCACTGGTTTTTCTTCTGGTGGCGTCACTGTTGGAATCTCTGAATGAATAATCTCTCCATCAGCACCAAAGTGTAAATCTGCTTGATTTGGGATGCCGCCGTCTTTGACATAAGGTGCTAAATCAGCTTCTGTAGCAGCCGTCTTGATTGTCGTTTGAACAGTCATGGTGTACGTATGTCCTGCTAGATACGTATAGCTGCCTTCTTTTTGGTTAATGGTAAAGGTAAGTTGGTTGTTTTCAATGGTGACATTCCCGTTTGCTGTCACATCCGTACCCTTTTCATCTACCACTTTTACCGATTTAATCTCTAAAAGAGCATTGATTTTATCTGTGATGGCGGCTTGTTTCCAAGTAGCAGTTGTATTGCCAAAACTGGCATGGATATTCCAATTAAACGCATCATTCCGATTGTTTAAATCGAGATTCTGTTTGCCTTCGACATCTTTAGTAATCACTGGTTCTTCTTCTGGTGGTATTACTGTTGGGATTTCAGAATGAATGCTCTCTCCATCAGCACCAAAGTGTAAATCTGCTTGGTTTGGAATACCGCCGTCTTTGATATAGGGCGCTAATTGTTCCGCTGTGACAGTCTGACCGATAACTGTATTGATCGTCATCGTGTATGTATGACCTGTCAGGTACGTATAGCTGCCTTCTTTTTGATTCAGCGTAAAGGTAATGTTGTTTCCATCTGTTGTCACGCTGCCGTTCTCGGTTACATCGACACCATTTTCATCTACCACTTTTACCGATTTAATCTCTAAAAGATCATTGATTTTATCTGTGATGGATGCCTGTGTCCAATTTGCAGTCGTATTACCAAAGCTTGCTTTGACATTCCAATTAAACGCATCATTCCGATTGGTTAAATCGAGATTCTGTTTGCCTTCGACATCTTTAGTAATCACTGGTTCTTCTGCATTTACAACCACGCCGACACGTTCGGGCTCGACTGCTTGTAAATTATTCGTTGCGTAAGCAAAGGAGTTCCAAGCGGCACGTGTATTTTCTTCTTTTGAAGAATCTGTTAACTCTTTGCTTAAATCAGTCGGTGCGTTCATCACAAAATCTAATACGATGTTTTCACCTGAAACAAATTCCACGTCAGAATTAAGCGTTACTTTAAAGCTGCGGATTTGACTCCAATCAGTAACAGCTGAAGCTGCTAGCCAGTTTGGTGCTTGCGCACCAGCTGGATCTTCCAATTTGTCTGTCGTATCTGGATAGTCCACATTTGCTACTAAGTCTGCTCGACTAGGGTTCGCAGCGGTACTGTAAGTAATCGTTACCTTATTCCCCCATGCTGACGGAGATAAGATTGGTCCGACTAATGTTGGCACAAATTTGCTTTCTCGAGCAAGATTATCCGTAATGCCCAAATCTCCTACTGAGGGTAAAACATCGAATAAGACAAAATTAGAAATTGGACTAACGCCATTATTAGTTACTTGTAATTGGTATTGAATTTGTCCACCTGGTGTCGCGTGACCCATTTTACTGTAGTCTGTATCTAAGTCGCCCTTAACTAGTTTTTTTGTCGTAATTTGATCTTGACGTGAAAGGTAATATTGGTTTCCTGTTTTAGCACGTTGCTGATCGGTATTTCCATCTCCATTGATATCGTCCGCATCCGCTTCTTTTGTCGAACCTGTTAGCTGATTTTCAGATGTGCTCGGTACGCTGAAATCCTCATTGCCGATAAAAGCATACGCTTCAGGTATCAATTTTGTTGGTGCATTATTGGCAATCGTTACATTAAACGCATAACCAATTTGCGTACCAGCAGAAATCGAGGCTGCACTCCATTTTACACGAACTAATTGTTTTCCTGTTCCCTGATAGTTAGCTGAAATTATTTCAATTGAGCCATTTTCTTTATTCAGACCAGTGTCTGTCTTTTCACCCCAAAGGAAGCCATCACCTAGTTGATATTCAGGATTAGCAGTATCTACTGTCACTCCTGTAGGCAATAAGATATCCATCTCTAACTGCCTGTTTATTTTCTTAACGGAAGAACCTTCATTTTTTAGATACCCCGCTACACGATTAGATCCCAGTTGAACCTCTGATCCGTCATGTTGGTCAAAAGAGATAGTATTAGAAATAATGGGCATAGCTTCTGGTGGTGTCGGAACAACTGTAGCCGTTCTACTTCCAGAAATGCTCGTTGGATCAATCGCTGCTGTATCATTATTCCAAGAGACTTCATCCCCTGCTGAATTATACCCTTCCGCATTGATATTCACTTGATTTTTAACGACGCCTGTATACCCTTTTTGAATATCAAAATTCATATCAAAAGAATGCATACTACCTGCTTTTCTATATGTATAAATCATTCTTAACTGACTCACATGGGTTCCTTCTGCAATTCCCAAATCTTTCTCAGAAAATGACACACCATTCTCTGCGTCTGGTGTCGTTGTGGTTAATAGTCGTTCTGAACCATCAATTGTTCCGTATATTTCTAATTGCGGTTGCTCCTCTTGAGAGAGTGGTTTTCCCACCGTATATCTAACATCAGGTTGAAAAACACCATATCCTAAATGCAGATCAGTTAGATTTAAATGATCATCAATACTATAAATCACTTCATATTTTTTATAATCTTTGCTTGGGCTATTTGTCGTAAATGGTGTAGAGAGAACTTCAAATTTTAACTTTCCATCTCCATAAACACTTGGGTTAGGATTATAATCACCGTACTGGATACTTCCAGAGCCATCCTTAGGACCATAATGGGTGGATACAAAATAGATGCCTTCCGGCGAAATAATTTCTCCTCCGCTAGGTCCCGCATAGATGAGAGCTTCTTTTTTTGAAGTTATCTCATTATCACCATAATCAACTGCCGTTGTTTCCGATGTATTTAGGAATCCTTTGACTCCATCAATCGTTGTCGGAAATTGAACGGTTACTTCAATCGTTTTCGTAAATAAAGTCGTTGTAGCATTTTCTTGTGCAGCTAAAGTCGGCGCATCAAATTCCCATGAAACAGTATGACTGGTTACGTCATAACTACCGCCCGCATTGTCACTGACATACTTCATATCTGCTGGTAATGAATCCACAACTTTAATTTTACTGCCTTCTTTAAAATACAATAATCCAGTAGCTGTTTTGTCTGCATTCACTTGGATTGTCCAGATTCCTGTATCACCAGAAGTTGGTGGCCCACTCTTATCTGATCCATCACTGGTTAACGTTTTTGTGTACTCTTTACTCGTGGATAAGCTAGATGCTGCATTGACAATCACTTGCGCATCGTCTGTTGCATTCCCCGCGAAATTATCCGCTGTAAATGTAGCGGCTGCATTTACTTCTGTCGCGTTCTTTGTCACGCCATTTTTCGTTACAACCTTTAGAATCGTTTTATAGGCTTTGCCTGCTTCTAGTTCATTTAATACATAAGTTAATTGATTCGTGTCACTATCATAAGTTGGCAACACGCCCGCAATGGCTAGTTCACTTAGATTTTGGTTAAAAGAAGCATTCTCTGGTAATTCAACAACTATTTTCGCATTTTGATAAGTAGTTTGGCTTCCTGTCACTTTGAAGTTCAATACAAATGCGGCATTTTGACCAGAGGAAATGCTTTCTGTCTGTGGGGCAATATCGATATCAACATTTGTATCACCCGATCTTAAAATCGGCCCTTTTTGTTGCACATTCGCTGTCGTTTCGACTGTTTTATTTGCAACCTCATTACTTGAATCTGTCGTTGCGGCTACCACTGTCGTAGCAACTTTAGCTGATTGGTAAAGTTGCTGATTTCTGGTAACTTGCGCATAAATTTCGCCTTGAGTCGCAGAAGTTCCAACTAAAACCAGTGATGCTTTTTTCGTTCCGGTTTGCTGATTGTTCCACTGTACATTTACTTTACTTTGTTCTTGTTCATACTTTATTTCCGCTGCATTTGCGTTTGCTTCCTTCGTTGCGGCTTCATTTATAGAAACACCCGTTGGAAGAATGACTGTTGCTTCTGAATCAGCTGCATTTTCATCCGTCAATAAAATCGTTTTTGATTCCGCAGCGTTTAGCTGCAAAGACGTAATTGGTTGCTGATTTTCAGAAAAATAGATTTCATTTGCCGTTTGAACACTTGCCTGAGCGCGGCTTTCGGCAGATGCAACAATGGGTGCAACTATTTGACCAAGCAATAATAGGAGCGTCACAACATTGTTTATCATTTTTGGCACTTTTTTTTTCATTTTAATTTCCCCTTTTTCCCCTTTTAAATTTTAAACACTTTATTTTTGAGCATGAAAATCTCGTTTTATTTACTCAATTGCAATATCGTTGTCTATACCTTTATTGTATGTAAAAGGGAACAAAAAAGCAGTTTTTTTATTTTTAAATATATCCCAAAAAAAAAAAGCAATTATACCGTTTCCATATTGTACAATGAGTCTTAACAAATAAAAATACCAATAATTGATATATTTTTGTTTATAATCTATGATTTGTTAGAAGCAGATATTTGTTGGATATTTTGGTAATTCAGAGGAGACTTCAAACATGGATATTACTGATTTTTTCGAAAAAAAAGATAAGTACAAGTTATATATTCTAATGTTCTTAGAATCTGATGCAAAAGGTTTTTTTCCAATAGATACAATCTGCCGAAACTTGGATCTTTCTAAATTTGTTGTCGATAATATGATTCAAGAAATCAATGCAGATCTGCTTCATTTAGGCTACTCTTTTACCATAGAAGAGGAAAACGGGAAGTTTATTCGCTGTACGAAACTGACAGAATTAATCTTTTCGCATATAAGATTGTATTACATCAAAAAATCAAAAACGTTTCAATTTTTTAGAGAGCTCATGATTTCAGATATGACAATTTACGAATTTTCCGA
Organism: Lactobacillales bacterium; assembly: GCA_015654945.1. Classification (GTDB taxonomy): domain Bacteria; phylum Bacillota; class Bacilli; order Lactobacillales; family Vagococcaceae; genus JAATGB01. The sequence continues at coordinate 29,318 of JAATGB010000044.1, forward strand.
AAAATATTTTGTAAGCGAATCAAAAGCGTATTCCATTCAAAAAGAATTGTCTCTGATTATTAAAGAATACCAGCTTACTATAAATTCGGGTAGTTTAGTTGGCAAAGAAAAAAACATTCGAATTTTATACTTTGAGATCTTTTATCATTTTTTTAAGGGATTAGATTTTTTCCTAGCGGACGAAACAACCACAGATCGTTTGTATGAGAAGGTCGTTAATCATTTTCAATTACACTGTAGTATGACGCAGAAAATCAAACTAAAAGCCTTTCTTTCGATTCTAACTTCCAGAATCCAGAGAGAAAATTATGTTCCAGCCATAAAAGTTAAAAAAAAATCTGAATGGGCAAATTTTACAACCGCATTAAAAACGATCTATACAACTATTTTTTCCTTATCTGATGCTCAATTAGAAGGAGAATTACAATATCTATACACCTTTCTTTATTCTGAACAGTATATTGAAATAGATTATACCTCCTTTATGAATACAGACTATAAAGTAACTACGCACTTAACTAAAAAATTCCTTTTTTATTTGGATAAAACGATTCATGATACGCCTAATTCCTCTGCAGCTGTTTCACAAAAAGTTAAAGCGAAATTAAAGCCTGAACTAGCGCGCATTCATTTTAAATTAAGCAATTTTAATATTGTCCAAAACTCCTTTACGTCAAAAGAGCAAATCGATTATTTTACCGAAGTTTATCCAGAATATGTAACGGTAATTACAAATTTTCTTGATAAAGAAGAACCTATTCTTAGTAAGCTTCTCGGCTATAATCGCACCGCCCTTTTTTACGATTATATTTTTATGCTTGCAACGATTATCCCTATTGGGGAAATCAGCCAGCCAATAAAAGTTTGTATTGACTTTTCACGAGGAGCCACTTATTCTAATTATATTGCAAATAATGTTCTTATTTTTGAATCGATTAACATTATGATCCAAACTGTCCTAGATCAAACGACAGATCTTTTCATTTCAGACTTTGCGATCAATGATTTGGCGTGTCCGCAAATCATTTGGAAAAATCCACCAACAATCCGGGATTGGATTAATTTTGGTAATGAAGTAGTACAAATACGGGAGAAACATATTAATGAAGAAAAACAAACCGAATAAAATTTTACTCATAGCTTTACTCTTTACTATTCAGTTTTTTATCTGGAGAAATAAGGTCGATGCTACTTCATATAGCACAGAACGTACGCAAAAAATCATCATTGATAATCAAGCAGCTTTTACTTATGACGATCAATCGATTTATTCCAATCAAGCCACTCTTCTTTTTCAAGAAAATGATTTTTTATTGCCACAGCCTTTCCCTGACTATCACTCCTTTTTTGAGGATACACAGAAAATGACACAACATACATCTGGCACCTCGCAGAATTCTTCACTTGGCACATTCGAAGAAGAAAATGATTGTTTAACCATGATTTTGGACAAACATTTACAAAAAAAAGACCATTCACCTGTCGATTTTACGAAAATCCAAGCGGATCTTCTTGCAATTCGAACAAAGGATGAGCATTTACACTCAATTTTTGATAGTCAAGTGGGCAAATTGTTAGGCAGTTTATCTGGTAAACTCCTATACGGTGAGAAATCAATGTAACGATTCGTTCGTTCAATTGGTTTCTCTTTACTTTTTTGGTATACTGGTTGCAGTATAGAAAGGATTTTTTGATGGTAAAATTAAAGCTGCATTTCGTGATAAATGAACAGGCTGGAAGTGGCAGTGCAAAGGGAAAAGCCCAGCAGCTCTTTGCTTATGCGCAAGAAAACAACCTTGACTTTCGTCTATCTATCTCGGAATATCCGCATCATACAACTGAAATTGTTCAGTCGCTCCTCTCTTCATTATCTCCTTGGTCAGAGGATGTATCGGTTGAGACATTTCCGCTGCTTGTTATTGTTGGGGGTGATGGCACCTTAAATGACGCCTTAAACGGATTAACGAATGGCCATTCAGATATCCCACTTGCCTATATTCCTTGTGGAACTGGTAATGATTTTGCGCGCGCTGCTGGCATTTCTTTAGCTCCAATTGAAGCCTTTCAGCAGATTCTCCACTGCCACCAACCAC